>CAITIF010000647.1 GCA_903892365.1 uncultured Pirellula sp.
AACAGTTGGGGACAACTGTTCTACATTGTAGAGCAGTTGTCCTCAACTGCTCAGAACTGCTAACTACGACCGCTAGCTCGAAAACAAAGACCGACACGTAACATTTCCGTTCCGTTTTCGGATTGTCAGGCTGGCGGGTAGTGCCGGCAAGTGTGATCGGGGATGGAACGTTGCTGCAAGATGCTTGAACAGTTGGGGACAACTGTTCTACATTGGTTCTTACGACATTTTGGCCAGGACGCGTTGTGCGGCATCGATTGTGAAGTCGATATCCTCGGGGCGATGTTCGCGGGAAAAGAACAACGCTTCGAATTGGCTACATGGCATGTAGACTCCTTCTTCGATGAGGCCCCAAAAGTACTGAGCAAACCGTTTGCGGTCCGATCGATCTGCAGTGGGCCAATCAACAATAGGATTTTCATTGAAGAATAGAGTCATCATGCTACCCATTCGTTGCATTTGAGCAGGGAAGCCAGCAGACTTCGCGGCGGATAAAAGTCCCTCCCCGAGTCGCGATGCCTGTTGTTCCAAGTAAGCGTACGGTGGATTCTCCATCAGGATCTGCAGCGTGGCTGCTCCTGCGGCAGTCGCCAGGGGATTCCCAGATAAGGTACCAGCCTGGTAAACCTTTCCGGCTGGCATCACATTGTCCATGATCGATGCCTTTCCGCCGTACGCTGCCAAAGGCAATCCGCCACCGACGATTTTACCAAGCGTGGTCAAATCGGGCTCGATCCCGAGCAAGCTTTGAGCTCCCCCCAAGGCAACTCGGAAACCGGTCATGACTTCATCGAAAATCAAAATGGCTCCATGCGCGGTGGTCTCGGAACGAAGAGCTTTCAAGAAGGCTTCTGTCGGAATCACGGTCCCCATGTTGCCGACAATCGGCTCCAGGATCACTGCCGCAATGTGTTTTCCATGCTCGGCAAAGGCTGCGACCAAACCGTCCACATCGTTGTAATTCAGAACAATCGTATCGCTCGAAGTTCCTGCGGTGACGCCGGGCGAATCAGGTACCCCTAGAGTCGCAGCCGCAGATCCGGCAGCAACCAACAACGAATCCACGTGGCCATGGTAGCAACCTGAGAACTTGACAATCTTCTCACGCCCCGTTGCACCTCGAGCGACCCGGATCGCGCTCATGGTCGCTTCAGTCCCGCTACTTACTAAACGTACTCGCTGGATGCTGGGAACGGCCTGCATGATCAACTCAGCAAGTCTGGATTCGTTTTCCGTCGGAGCACCAAACGACGTCCCTTTCGAAGCGGCGCGTTGGATTGCGTCGATCACCTCGGGATGTGCATGCCCTAGAATCATGGGTCCCCAAGATCCGATGTAATCCAGATAGCGGTTGCCATCGATATCGTAAAGATACTGACCCTTGGCATGGTCCATGAAAATAGGCTCGCCGCCGACGGCATTGAACGCTCTGGCGGGAGAATTCACTCCGCCGGGGATGAGCGTTTTTGCTTTGGCAAAGGCATCGTGGCTTTTGAGCCGGGAGGAAGGCAATGCTGTCATATCAAAATTTCGAAAAAACGAGGCTTCGCAAAAAAGTGGGGGGGAGCTACCAGCCCATGACCATATTCGACTCAATGACGCGTCTGGCTTTTTCGAGATCGGAACCAGTCTCGCTCATATAGAGTCGAATTGCTTGTACCTTGTCACCCGACGATTTGTTCAAGCAATCACGCGCTATCGAACAAATATCTAAGCTTCGTCCAGTCGCTCCCAAAACCGCTTTTGAGATGACCCACGAATCGCGTGGTCGCTTGGTAATGCGGCTGATGGTGTCCGTTGGGTATGCTTCAACCAGGACATCGCGAGCGGACGCTTCGTCTTTCGCCCAAGTGATAAATATGTGAGAATCAGTTTCGATCTCGAATAATGGCATCGGAGCAATCCCGATCGTGCGTGAAAATGGATGTACAAGGAGCTTGAGAATCGTATCAGGCAAAGCGCCAGTCACCAAGCTGGTCGGACAACAATGCGAAATTACTCTGTATTTTTAATCGTTTTGGCGACTTGTGCATTGGCACTAGGGCCATTTTGCGCGGTTTTGGTGGGCCCATCAGGATATGCTCGTTGGATGCTGGCTCATGCGGCGAACGAATTCCAACACGAAAAGCCAATCGAAGCCGAAGCCATTCTTCAAAAGGCCATCGAAGCGTCGCGAGAAATCGCGGCCGATCCTGAGTATTGGGACCTGCGATTTCAGCTAGTTTTCGACAAAACAGCCCCAGATGCGGCAAAAATTGCAAGCTTAAAGGAGGACGCCATCCGCTTTTTGAACGAACTGGAGGATCGCGAGCGCTACGTGGCGAGCTTAATCGTCTCCAATTTGTTTCAAGAAAATGACCAATACACACACGCAATTGACGTTCTGCAAACACTTTATCCACAGTTCGAAAAGCGAACGGCCGGAATGAACAACAATATTGCTTACTTCCGGTCGCTGCTTGGCCAAGATTTACCACTGGCATTGAGCGAAATCAATTTTTCGTTGGAGTCCGATGCGAGCGCGGGGTCGATGGACACGAAAGCCTGGATTTTGCATGGCCTAGGTAAAGACACGGAAGCGATCAAGTTTGCGAACAAAGGTCTCGAGATGGTCTACAAGTCCCTTGCGAACGGAGATCTCATCGCGATTGACCAAAAGATTCAACTCATCGGTGATCCGTCCGAGGCCAAGTTGTTTGCACGGATGTTTGCTCCCGATCTCAATACGATCAAAAAAAAGACTCAAGGCAACGAGACAGACATTCCCAATACCCAGCGGCCGGACGAAGCGGATCTGGATGCGATTCTCAAGGGGATGTCGGAAGAACCAGAAGCCTCCCCTTCGAACTCGACTCCCGTCGAAACGAGGCCTCAAGGACTGGAGCCATTGGAAATGATTAAGAATCGCTATCCTCAAATCGACCCGTTTTTGATCGAGGGCATCGCGAAAACAATTGCTGTCATGCGTTACCATCGAGCATGCGTCTTGCATGATCTTGGCCGATTCGACGAATGGGAACGGGATCAAACTTGGTTGGAACTGTTCGGTTTTGAGGACGCGGCCAAACTGAAGTAGAATAGCGGTTTCGTTGTCCATTCAGTTCGGCTACGATGCATGTTCTAGTTCGATGGAGAACTCTCTGAACCGACGCGCAATCGAGGAATGATTTGGACCTATGAGCGAACTTCACCATGAATGCGGTGTTGCAGCCATTTATCACCTTCCCATTGGCGAGGAAAGCTTGCTGTGCCCTGAAGGGGGCCGCGAAGCGATTTCTTCGCTGCTGCCTCGAATGTTGCAGGACATTCAGAATCGAGGCCAATTGGCGGCCGGATTGACCAGCTTCAATCCGAACCGATCTCTCTTGCTGGATACGATGAAAGACATCGGGACCGTGAGCGAAGTCTTCCGGCTTTCGCATCGGGGCAAAAGCGAAGCCATCATGGAACACTACGCGGGTCGCGCCGCGATCGGACACGTCCGGTATGCAACCTGCGGCCAAGATGATCGCAGCTACGCACAACCCTTCGAGCGTCAGCACATCCACAAAAACAAGTGGTTTAGCTTCTGTTTCAATGGCCAGTTGGCCAACTACAACGAACTGAAGGAAAAGCTCACCGCCGAAGGGGAGCATCACTTAGCGCGGGATACCGATACCGAAATCATCATGCACGAAATCGGTCGGCAACTGACAACCGGCCCGTCCGACCGAGGGTTGATCGACGTGTTTGCGGCCGCCGCCAAAAACTTCGACGGCGCCTACTCACTGGCTTTGCTCAATGCCCGCGGTGAATTGCTTTTGGCTCGCGACCCGCTGGGCATTAAGCCCCTGTGCTATGCGATGGACGGTTCGTTGTTCGCATCAGCAAGTGAAAGCGTGGCTCTACTGAACCTGGGCTTCGATCGCGAAAGTATCAAAGACGTGCCACCGGGCCACGCGGTACTTGTGACCCCAACCGGAATGCGAATTGAAAAGTTTTGCGAAACGGGCTCACCGGCTCACTGCTTTTTCGAATGGGTTTACTTCGCCAACGTTGCAAGCACGCTCGATAACCGTAGCGTCTACTTGTCTCGTACTCGATTGGGTGAAGAACTGGCCCGAATCGAGCTAGCCCGAAACACGATCCCGCTCGATAACGACACGATCATCGTGCCCGTTCCAGATACGAGCAAGGCAGCTGCCGATGCGATGGCCTATCGCTTGCGTATCCCAAGTCGCGAAGGACTGATTCGCAACCGATACAGTGGTCGGACCTTTATCGAAGGTGGCCGTGCTCGCAAGGCGAAGGCATCGCTCAAGTACACACCGCTACGGGAAGTCTTGCAAGGCAAACGCGTTATCCTGGTCGAAGATTCGATCGTTCGCTCCACCACCATGAAGGTATTGCTGAACCGAATTCGAGAGATGGGTGGCGCCAAAGAGATTCACGTCCGAGTCGCTTGCCCGCCGATCGTTGCCCCCTGCTTTTACGGCATCGACATGTCGACCATCGGCGAGCTGTTTGCACCGCAATTTTTAGAGAACGGCATTCTCACGGAAGAAGGACAAGACCGGATGGCCAAGTTACTTGGATGCGATTCGCTGCGTTACTTGCCAATCGATTCTATCGCCAAAGCCATCGATCTCCCATCCTCGCATCTTTGCCAAGCTTGCATCACCGGCAACTACCCTACCGATTGTGGTCAACGGCTTTACGCCATTGCACAAGCAAACCACATTGCGGGAAGCGGTGCTTCACGCACCTACGAATTGAATCCCGTACCGTAGCATGCTATCGCTCGTTCTCAAGACACTTGTTCATTATCGAAGCCTGCTGCTGCCGGTGGTGTTCGGAGTCGCCGTTGCGAGCGCGGTCATCGTTGGGGCTTTGGTGGTGGGGGACAGCATGCGAGGTTCGCTTCGCTTCATCGCGATGGACCGAATCGGATCGATCGATCGGATTGTATTAGCACCGAGATGGTTTCGCGAAGACCTTTCCAAGAATCTTCAGAACCCGACCACGCCGAAAGATGACATCCATCCAGTCATTTTGGTGCAACAAGCCATCGCAGAAAAAGAGACGGCACGCGCTAGTGAAATGGCGTTGCTGGGAGTCGACCCCAGTTTTTGGATCTTGGGCTCGATCGCTCCAAGGGTGATGCCTGGAGAGGAAGAAGTTGTTCTCAATACGACCCTGGCTGAAAAGCTGCAAGCGAGCGTGGGCGATCAAATAACGCTTCGAGTCGCCAGCCAAGCGGTTGTTCCTGCGGATAGCCCGCTCGGGAAACGCGAACAGGATTCCATCGTCTTGCCTCGTTGGAAAGTGGTCGACATTATCGCAGACCAAAGCATCGCTCGTTTTTCACTGCGCAGTGACCAACGACCGATCATGAACGCCTTCGCCAACAAAGAATCGCTTCAGAAGGCGTTGGAAATACCATCGCAAATCAACGCGATTTTTGTGGCCAACCCCAAGGCCACTCAAGTGCAAGCGGCGATCGCCCAATCCGGGACGCCCAAATCGCTGCTCGAAGAACTGGCACCCAACTTGGCGGATCTCGGGATGACTTGGGAAAGAGTGACTCGTTCCTTTCCTGAGGGCTCTACCCAAAGCGTGTTTGACTACCATCAACTGACAACGGACCAAATGCTTTTGACTTCGTCCATGTCAAATCCTATTCAAAAGTCCGCAGAGAATTGTGCACCGAAACCGGTGCTAACGTACCTCGCGAACGGCACTCAAAAGCTGGACTCGAACCGACCCGTCGGGCGAAGCGTCCCTTATTCCACGATCAGCTCGGTGGAATGGAGTGTATTGAACACAATGTTGAGCCCGAGCGGAAGGTCATCCGAGCCAACCGAGAAGAACTGGGTTGTTGTCTCGCAATGGATGGCCATCGAATTGGACGTGAAGGTCGGTGATACGATCCGAATCGATTACTTCTTGCCGGAAACGGTTGACGGGGACGAGATCGAGCGGTCGCGCGATTTGGTCGTTGCTGCAATCGCACCACTCACGAAACCATCCTCGCCCTACCGTCGAAACCGCGATGCGCAGTTTGATGAATCGCCGACACCCTTCAACGATCCCGCTTGGACCCCGGTTGTTCCCGGGATCACCGATCAAGAATCCATAAGCAAATGGGATACCCCTTTCCCGTTGTCGCGGAAAATCGAAACGCAGGATGATGACTACTGGAATGACCACCGGCTGACGCCCAAGCTGTTTGTGTCGTACGAGCTGGGTACGGAGCTGTTTGGCTCGAGATTTGGCAAAGTTAGCAGTCTTCGTTTTGATGGACTCAGTTTGGAAAAGGCGGCAGACCTGGAAAAGCAACTGCAAAACGTCGCGGTGAAAGAAATGGAATCTTTGGGGTGGCGCGATATTCCCTTGCGAAAACAGCAACTGATGGCTGCAAGCGGTACGACTCCCTTTGACGCACTATTCTTGTCGCTCAGCTTTTTTGTGATTGCCGCTGCCTTGCTGTTGGTTGCCTTGCTGTTCCGATTGGCGATTGAACAACGTTCCAACCATTGGGGTCTTTTCCTAGCAAGTGGTTGGACACGAGCTTCTGTCCGACGATTGCTGCTGCTGGAAGGTGGTATTGTTTCGATCGCAGGTGCAACACTTGGGGTCGTGCTAGGACTCGGGTATGCCTACGCCATGATTGCGGGCTTAAGGACTTGGTGGATCGGCGCGATTACCGTCTCGTTCTTAGATTACTATGCGAGCTCTTTCAGTTTGTTCTTGGGCTGGTTTCTTGGTTGGCTTACCGCTCTTTTGACGATCTTTATGGCGGCTCGTCAATTGAAGCAGGTTTCGGTAGCCAGGCTTTTGAAGAATCAAATGGAAAACGAATACCGACCAACGCAAGCGAGTTCACGCTGGGCCTGGCTTGCGATCGGAACAGGCGTTTCTGGTGTCGCCATTCTGGCATGCGGCCAATTCCTGCAAGGGCAAGCGCAAGCTGGTGCATTTGTGGGTGGTGGAATGCTGTTCTTGGTGAGCGGCTTATCATGGATTTTGAATTCTTTGCGTTCATCGAATCGAGGTTCGACGACCAAAGATCAAGGCATCATTACGGCCTCTGCCTTGGCTAGCAGCAACGCCAAGCGTGCTCCGATGCGGAGCGCTCTTGCGATCGGCCTGATTGCGATTGCATCCTTTTTAATTTTGTCGATGAGCTTGTTTCAGTCGGCTCCGACAGAAGCAGGAACGGGTGGTTTCTTTTTCATCGGAAAATCCCCTCACGCCATTCACAAGGATCTTGGGAGCGTAACGTATCAAAAGGATATACTCGCTGAAAAATCCACTGCTTTGGAAGAATCCCAATTCGTGCCATTTCGAGTTCGAGGCGGTGACGACGCAAGCTGTAACAATTTGTTCCAAGCCCATCAGCCGCAGGTTCTTGGAATTTCAAAACGGATTGATGCGATCGATCGCAATTCTAAAAACCAATCCGCGTTCGCTTGGTTCACGACGGGAAAAGTTGCAAGCGGCTCAACCCCTTGGCAGCTTTTGGAAGCAGATGCCGATGGGTCCAAGGATTCACCGCTACCTGTGGTGTTGGATCAAAATACGGCATTGTGGGCGCTTCATTTAGGTGGATATGTAGGCGAAAGGTTTGCATATTCCTTTGATGACCGCGAAGTCTATTTTGAGACTGTCGGCGTTTTGCAGAATACGATTCTTCAGGGCAGCCTGATTATCGGCGAATCCAACTTTGAACGCGTCTTCCCCAGCGTCACTGGCTTTCGAATGTTCTTAGTCAAGTTGAACATGCCCGATGGACCGGCGAAACTGGAGAAAGCGTCCAAGTTACGGATGGTAGCTGAAGAGGGTTGGTCCGAAGCGGGCCTCAGCTTGGCTCGAAGCGAAGACGTTTTAAAGCAAATGCTGGCCGTTCAAAATACTTATCTGGGGGCGTTTCAAGTGCTTGGCGCGATCGGCTTATTGCTGGGGACCATCGGACTGGGGGTTGCCCAGTTGCGTAGCGCGATCGAACGCCGTGGAGAGCTTGCGACAATGCGAGCGATCGGATTTACGAAGACACGATTGATTTGGCTGCTGACGCTTGAAAATGCATGGCAACTGTTCCGGGGAATTGGAATCGGAGTTGGCTCCGCAGCCTTGGCGACCTTGCCTGCCATCCTGAATGGACAACCTTTCGCTGGTCTTGCTTGGCCAGCGACCATGCTTGGACTTGTGATCGTTTCCGGACTGGTTTGCAGCGTTGCTGCAGCGTGGACAGCCATGCGATGGCCACTGCTTCAATCGCTCAGGGCATCCTAAAGCATGTCCAGCGACTTGAATCCGTACGAAGCAACTTCGGTATCAAGCCGTGTGGAATCCAAGAAAACGCCGGAATCTGTACGACGCACTCGGTTTGCTATTTCCATGTGGGTGTGCGGTGTTTCGGGAATCGGCTTTATGCCCAGCTTGGCACAGCCGGAGACTTGGGGAGAGCAAGTTGTTCCCTTCAGCATGCACCTGGCTTGGTTGGGCTCCTTTTGTTGTAGCGTCGCATCGATCTTATCCGCATGCTTCTTGTTCTCGTTGCCTCGCATTATGGACAAGATCGGTGCAGTTTTTTGTTTAATTCTGGTAGGCTTCTGGCCCTGCTTATTTGCAATTCAATGGTGGCTTGCCTTCGCGCTGACAGCACGCTCTTAGGATTTGTCTTTTGCCTTCCCGCTTAATTGGGTTCATTGGGTTCATTGGGTTTCAGCAACCATTTTTGGCATATGGACAAAAGCTTCTGCCGACCGATGGGTTTACTTTCATAATCATCGCAACCTGCTTTTAGGCACTTTTGATGATCTTCGGTCAATGCATGCGCGGTCAACGCCACGATCGGAATGCGCAGATCTCGCGCACGTAGAGTTTGAGTCAATTGGTATCCATCCCTTTCCGGAATTTGAATATCGGTCACTAAAAGGTCGAACGGCAGTCCAGTGACAACTGCGAGGTCGATCAATTCCAGTGCAATTCGTCCGTTCTCTACTACTGCTACTATTACTACTGTGGCACCGGTTTTGCGGCCCGAACAAATGCCGTGTCCCTGCTTGCTCTGCTTCCGATGGCCCCTTTCGGTCGAAAAGTGTGGGTCGAAAGATTGTTAGCGAAAGTAAGGTTCTGAATTTTTTTGCCTCACATTTTTCGCCCCACATTTTTTCGACAGACGCTTTCAGTACCTTTCGTTCGTGAGTCAGGGAAATCCCCATCAAACAAGTAGCGACCACTTGTCTTTTCTGTTAAACAAAACCATCGGCAAGTTTTTGAAAAACAAACATTTTTTGAATCCGCGACCATGATTTCAGCGAACATATGTTCGTACCCACTTTGGGGCCAAACAGAAATGCCGGATATCAAACGGAACCATCAAGATGAGAACACTAGCAAAAACACTCGCTGTGTTCGTTGCCATAGCAAGCCTCGCAACGGCACAAGAAA
The DNA here is from genome assembly GCA_903892365.1 of uncultured Pirellula sp. Taxonomy (GTDB): domain Bacteria; phylum Planctomycetota; class Planctomycetia; order Pirellulales; family Pirellulaceae; genus JBKCUI01. The sequence goes on from CAITIF010000647.1 coordinate 9,436, forward strand.
AAACAGCTAAGCCAGATATCGTCGATAAAGCTAGTGAACAGGCTTACGCAAAGCTCAAGGGAAACCGTCCTGGCGAGGCGCGTGAGTTTGAAATCGCGCCCGGCGTGATGATGACCTTCTGCTGGTGCCCGGAGGGTGAGTTTCTGATGGGTAGCCCGCCATCCGAGGAGGGTAGGGAAAGCAGGGAAGATCAGGCCAAAGTCTCCCTGAGCAAGGGCTTTTGGATCTCAAAAACCGAAGTGACCCAGTCACAGTGGGCGGCGGTTATGGGGAGCAACCCA
>CAITIF010000648.1 GCA_903892365.1 uncultured Pirellula sp.
CTGAGTTTTAAATGCATGCCTAATGCGAGGCGGAGCCTCAAAGGCAGTGCGTTCCAAGGCAGAGCCTTGGAACGAGAGTAAGTGATTCACCGACTCCTATAGATCTAGCCACTGCGCCCCAATCACCATCCAAATCGGGATGGTGATGATCCCAAGAACCGACGTCCCAACCACAACCGTCAATGCCGTTTCAATGCTGCGATTATACAGCCGCGTCATCACGATCGGAAAAGTTGCGGCTGGCATCGCCGCTTGCAACAGGAGCACTTCTTGCAGCTCGCGCGATCCCGCGAACCACTTTGCTACCATCAAGAACAGAATTGGCAACAAAATCATTCGAACTAAGACCGCAAGAAAGAATGGCTTCACCGATTCAGCGAAGCGGATCTTACCGGCGTAATCCAAGATGATCGCTCCGCTCAATACCAATCCCATAGGGATAGAGCATCGCCCTAGTTGTTCCGTCATGTGAAGCAATGGCTTTGGAATAAAGACTTGTGCCCCAAACTGACGAATCGCTAAGGCAACCACCACCGAAACGAGCGGAGGACTAAACACAATGCGCCGCCAAGATTTCCTAAGGCCTAAACCTGAAATCATGTACAAGCCTATACTCCAAAGCGCGACATCCACCCCCACGTTATGCACCAACAAAGTCACAATACAACCCGGGTAAAACGCCTCTGCCAACGGGATCGGGATGTAGCCATAATTGGCGATTCCAGAGCAAAGCGTAAACGTGCGCTTTTGATCCTCTTCTTGAACACCAAACCAACGCCCTACGCTCCAGACCACCACCGCTGAGACCAAGAACCCAGAGGCCGTCAGGGCTGCGCCGTAAAGACTGGGAACCCACGCCTGTAAGCTACTGGACAATTTCGAATCGGTCATGATTCGATGAAAGAAGAATGCAGGCAAGAGCACGTTGGAGGTAAAACCCGCCATGGACCGATCGACTTCGCTCGTGAACCATTTGAGAAAGCGAGCCAACGCTCCCATCGCCATGACCAGGAAAACACCCGCAACCGTCGTTGCAATGCTGATGTAGCTGCTTTCAACAGCCGGGGCAATTTCCATGGAGATCTATTTTTTACCCTTGGCAATAGAAGGGACCAAATCATTGAACCACTCGCCCATCGCGGTTCTATTGTCATGGCTGATGACAACATGATCGCCTGGTCGCAGCGAATAATTTTGGCCTTCCATGACACGCTTCCCGGTATCATCAAAATCTACGTCCATGCGAATGGGTGGCTTGTTGGCGCCATTAGGTCGAAGAACGGTCGCTTGCAATCGTCCAATCTTTTTTTCTAGCTTCGCATCTCGGATCAGGTCCGCGATAAACAACGACTGACCGGGTACCAAAGGGATTTTTTCGAAATGTCGCTTTCCGTTGTTGACTTCCAAGACAATCGCAGGCTTGCCATCCTCGGTAGTCAAAGGCTTATTGGCGCCGTATTCACCGAACGTGTAGCCAGCTTGTTTGAGTCCTGCCGTATCCAAGTTGTCCAAAGGACCTTTGGTTTTTCCCAAAAGTGCGGTACACCCGCTGGAAAGACTCAGGCACAGCAACATCGCGAGCCAAGCAATTCGAGGGTTGCTGGCGCAATCCAAGGAGGAAAATTCACGC
>CAITIF010000649.1 GCA_903892365.1 uncultured Pirellula sp.
GCGGCTCCTGGACGAGACGAGTGGTTTTCCATGCATGCACAACGGATGAAGTCCGAGACCGCAGGCGTTATTTTAAGCCATATCAATATCACCGACAGCCGACTCGCTCAATTGCGACTGGAGGATTCCGAAACACGCTTTCGACGACTATTCGAAGCGGCTCATGATGGGATTCTTATCCTGAATGCAACCACTCAAAAAATCACGCACGTCAATCCATTTCTTACAACCTTGCTCGACTACCCCGCCGAACACTTCTTGGGCAAAGAACTTTGGGAGATCGGATTTCTCAAGGATAAACAAGCAAGCGTTTTTGCGATGCATCGCTTAGACGAGGTGGGATCGATTCGATATGAAGGTTTACCACTGGAGGATCGTCACGGTCAAAAACACCCGGTAGAAATGGTCGCGAACAAATACGAAGAAGGAATGCATCCCGTCATTCAGTGCAACATCCGGGACATCTCCGAGCGACGGAAGCTGGAACGACAAATGCTCGCTCAAGCCGCAGAACTATCGGACCTGCACCGACGAAAGGATGAGTTCTTGGCGATGCTCAGTCACGAGCTTCGAAGCCCCTTAGCACCTATTGCAAACGCAGTTCAACTCTTAGGCCTTCCCAATGGACCGGAAAGCCTTATGCATAAGCAAGCTCGCGGAATCATCGAACGGCAAATCGGTCAACTTCAGCACTTGGTCGATGACCTTTTGGAAGTGTCAAGAATCACGACCGGTCGGGTACAGCTCCGACAAGAGCGGGTCGCTTTTCGAGGAATTATCAACGGAGCCGTAGAAACCGCTCGTCCTTTGATTGACCAACGTATGCATGAACTGAGCGTGTCGATGCCAGAAGAAACACTTTGGCTTAATGCCGATGCGGCAAGACTAGAACAGGTTGTCGTTAACTTACTTACCAACGCCGCGAAGTACACGGAAGAAGGGGGGCATATCTGGCTGAGTGTGGTCGCAGAAGAAAATGAATGCGTACTTCGAGTTCGCGATACCGGTGTCGGAATAGCACCCGCTCTCTTGCCTAAGATCTTCGATCTATTCACCCAAGCCGAACGGTCGCTGGATCGGTCCCAAGGGGGACTGGGAATCGGGCTTGCTCTCGTACAGCGCTTGACAGAATTGCACGGCGGCCGAGTCGAAGCAAACAGCACACTAGGTCAGGGAAGTGAATTTATTATTCGTTTACCTCGACTTGCTACCGAAGGAGAGAGTATCGCTTCCACCACCAAAATCGAAGTTACAACTGCTGCTCGCCCTCTCAAAGTATTGGTAGTAGATGATAATGTCGATACGGTTCTTAGCTTTTCTATCCTGCTTCGTGCATCGGGTCACGATGTCTTCACGGCATGCGATGGCCCATCGGCGGTACAGGCGGCTAACGACCATCGACCGGACGCGGTCCTGCTGGATATCGGATTGCCAGGACTGAACGGTTACGAAGTTGCGAAACGTATCCGACAACAACCTGAAGGGGCGGACGTTGTCCTGATTGCGCTGACGGGATACGGACAAGATACCGATCGCGAATTGTCCGCCCAAGCTGGCTTCAACTATCACCTAGTCAAACCTGCAAGGCTCGACAAGGTGAAAGAAATATTGGCCGCAACAGCCGCTCGCAGAAATCAACCGGCCAAAGAAGAATCCTGAGAAAAGAGTTTTTTCATAACCGATCGCACGATCACCTTTGCGGACCAAAAATTCTGCTCCAGCCCAAACTACTTCATCCGAATTGAACTCCATGTCAACGATCGAGAAACCGCTTCGAATACTGATTGTCGATGACAA
>CAITIF010000650.1 GCA_903892365.1 uncultured Pirellula sp.
GCTATCGGGAACGCTGCAAATGATCTTGCTGGATCGGAGGATGGCCGAAATCGTCATGCTGATCGCTTGGGTTGGGCATTCCTCGATCGTTGGGAACCATCCTTCACCGACTTGCTGCTGGCGACAAGCATGATCCAGAGAAACAACATGGTAAACCGCGTTAGTTTGAAAATCGGCTGGCGGGTCATTGAATGCCAAATGACCGTTCTCGCCAATTCCGATCAGCGCCACGTCGATCGGTTCCAGAGCCCACTGGCGCGACGCTTCGGCAATGGTCTTCGTCACGTCGCTCATCGAGTCAAGATACAGAAAAGAACCGATAGGAACGCGATCCACAAAACGGTCCTTAAGGTAACCGCAAAAGCTAGCTGGATGATTGGGTGCTAATCCCAAGTACTCGTCCAAGTGAAAGCGGTCGACCCTGCCCCAATCGATCCCAATCTCGTTGGCTAAACTCTCAAGAACTTCAAACTGGCTAGAGCCGGTCGCAACCACCAATCGAGCTCTCGGCTTACGGGAAAGGGCTTGAATCAGCGTTTCCGCGGCCAATTTTCCCGAAAACTTCCCCAATCCTTGACGGTCTTGCGCGATCTTAATCAACACTCTTCGGCTCCATTAGGGACACGGTTTGCAACTAATCTTGGTTTTGCCAGGTTCTGCCATCGTTGGTAGCAGGGGCCTTCCCCAAGAGAACGAGGAAGGAAAGCATACTGGCGAAGCAGCTCCACGGAAATGATAGCATATTTCATGGCTAAAAAGATGGCACAAAAAAGGCGCATTGGCATCTTAGTCGCCATTAAGGTGTTGACACAGGCTATTTAGACGCAATAATGTGGCTTCGGTTTTGATACTCGTTAGGAGGATTTCGGAATGTCAAGTTCGGTCCGTTTCTCTAAGATTTGCCCTACCTGTGGGCGATCCTTACAGATTCCCGTCGAGTTGTTGGGAAAGGAGATCTGCTGTCAAGGTTGCGGGGCAATGCTTCGCGCAACGACGCCGGAGACTTCGAAAGTCGTGAATACGTTTGAAGGAATTGACGAACGGGTTGACCGTTTGATACAAGCTGCAGATCGCCAGCTACAACATGCGTCCGCTCCCACCAATCTACTTTAGGTTCAATGCCCGAAACCATTTTTTCCAAGATCGTTCGTAAAGAGATTCCTGCGAAGATCGTTTACGAAGATGAGTTAAGCTTGGCGTTCCATGACATCAATGGCCAAGCTCCAGTCCACGTTTTGGTCATCCCTAAACGCCAAATTGACTCATTGGAACACGCTAGTCCCGACGATGCAGCCTTGCTTGGCCATCTCCAAATCGTGGCTCAGCAGGTCGCTCGACAGCTTGGAATTCATGAATCTGGATATCGAGTTGTCATGAATTGCGGAGCCGATGGCGGGCAATCGGTAGGTCACATTCACTATCACGTTTTGGGTGGGCGGCCGCTGGCTTGGCCGCCAGGTTGAGCTCTTCCCCTCCCTGTCTATACAAAGCACACATTCGACGGACCCAAAAGGCTCCACAAGCACCTCGCCCGTTTCCATCGAAGTATCGCAGCACCATGGGGCCCCATCTGGTTGCATTGTTTCTGGAATGTCTTGAAGTTGATTGGGATGAGCTGGGGTCGGTGACCGTAGTGCGGTTCCCCGCGTAAAGGCTATAATCCCAAACCTGAATCGGTTTATGGAAATCTCCATTCC
>CAITIF010000651.1 GCA_903892365.1 uncultured Pirellula sp.
CAAGAACAAATGCAATTCATGACAGGCCAAGTCAGAGTAGGCCGCAATCTTCTCTTCCTGCGTCCACTCGCCCCATTTTTCAATGCATTCCAGTTTCGCTAACGACGAGGAATCGCGAAGGAGCGTTCGATAAAGCTGGAAGACCTCAGCGATAGAACTGTACAGTCGAACATGGGTTGATCCAGCCTCGCCCAAAACATGCTTGCTGCCATTTTGCAGCAACTGTACCTGCTGAACTTCCGTCAATCGATCCGTATCCGCAAAGGAAGAGACCAGTCTTCTATCGACCGTTTCAATCGGTGCATCTGCCGGTAATGCAACTGTCCGGTAGGTTGTGCCACTGGGGTGAACCACCACCAAGGTTAACGATGTTAGCCCCGCAAGAGTCTTCCGATCGATCTGGAGCGAACCTTGTTGGTCGCATCTGCCATTGGTGAGCAGCACTCCGCCCACTTTCAAAAACTCATAATCGGGCAAGACACTAGCCAGCATTTCTTGCGACTGCTTCATCGCTTGCGATCTATCCGCGAAGCTCGATGGATCTTGAGGACTTGCGGGCATGGCATCTCCCGCTTTTGCATCCATGGTACTATTTTGAGTTACCGAAAGCTCCCAAGGGTTCAGAATCGTACTCGGTTGAGGCAGCAAACTACCCAAGAACTTCGGAGCCAATTGACGTTGGATCACATATTGATATTCCTCGTCCAAACGAAGTGAATTGATGTAGTAACTGGGGAAGCGAACCAAACTGGACTGACCTATCGGTAGCTCGGGAGCCGCCAGCGATAATGCCTGATTTGAATAAGGACGAAATGCGTTCGCAACAACGTGGACTCGAGTAAAAGCATCGTGGTTACCGATCTGAACAGCCACCTTGTCCGGCATCACTTCCACGGAACGGATGTGCACCGGCCGAACACGGTCGGTTTCCAGAATGCGATGCTGGCCCACAATTGCTTCGCCATTCTCGACACCGTCGACCACCGAGATCATGGTCGATCTTCCGAGTAGATAGTCGGAAAGCCGATACGTTCCAGGTGCTAATCCATCGATGGATAGCAATCCGGGCGATCTTTTCAGTAGCCCAGAACGGGACTCGAACGGGCTTCCTGCGCGGTACTCCATTAATTCGAATCGATCTGGTTGACTTTGGTTTGCAATGTCCAAGTAGGTGACTGGTTCCGCATCCAGAGAATCCGTAATGTCCAGTTCGATGGTCGTTCCCTTTACGGAGTGCATTCGCGCCGGCCATTGGGAACCTGCTCGACTAAGATCAAATGGTCGAGCGGAGACCTTGTCGGAGGCCACTGTAAATCGCTCGACGTTGGGTAGCTTTCCTAGGTCGATTGCCCCCAAATCATCGGTCGCCAATCGTACGCCTTTGGTTGGAACCAACCCAAGCAATTTGAATTCCAACTGGACTGGGATTCTGCTTAATGGCTCGCCGTTGCGTCCACGGACCTCAAGTCGATAGCCTTTGTCGCTTTGATTCAAATAGAAATCATGTGTCGCAGCCGTTTTTGTAGATTGATTGATCGTTACCGCATGCGAAGCCGCAACCGGGACGGTTGTGTTATTGCTTAGTGAAAGCACTTCGCCCTCCAGAGTCATCTGAAGAGTTGCTAAACGCTGAGGCACAAGAAACGACTTCACTAGTTCCGTCGAATCGGACAGGTCGAGCTCAGAAAACACCTGAGTGGCAGATATCCCATCCAGATCGGTCGAAACCACGGTTAGCTTGGCTTTTTTCAAACTGGCAAGCGATATCAGATGTCCATTGCACAGCAAGTTAGGGCGAATCACCATCTTGGTGATTTTGCCAGAAAGCATCGACTGCGGATCCACCAAAAACCCAGCCGACATCGAATAAGATTCCGTGTTTTGAACGAACTTTTGCACCGAAGCCACCGGCCCGTCAAACAAGATGATCGATTCGGTGCCAGCAGATCGGCCAAATGGTATCAAGATGTTTCCATCTTCGCCCGCAGCA
>CAITIF010000652.1 GCA_903892365.1 uncultured Pirellula sp.
CGACGTCGAAGTTGTGCCAACAAGTGCAATCACCGGCGAAGGCATGGATGAATTGCTGGAGACGGTTCTAACGGTTGCTGAACTGCACGATTACCGAGCCAATCCGAAGAAGGCTGCGGTTGGGGTTTGTTTGGAAAGCGAACAAGCTTCCGATCGAGGTGTGATTGCTAAGGTGATGGTTCAGGGGGGTACGCTGCGAGTTGGCGACATCGTGGTTTGCGGTTCGTCGTTCGGGCGGGTTAAGGCTCTTGGTGATACCTTGAAGCGTAACAAGCAGATGACCGAATGCGGACCTTCGATGCCTGTGAACATCACTGGACTTGATAAAGCTCCGGAAGCGGGCGAGCGATTCCACGTCCTAGATGATATTGGGCAAGCAAGGCAAATCGCTGCTAGCCGCGAGAACTTGGTTCGAGCTCAATCGCTCTCGGGCACGTCTCAGAAGGTTTCGTTTGAAACGTTCCAAGAGCTCCTACAGTCAGGCAAGCTAGGAGTGAAAGAAGACAAGGTTGTCTTGAACTTGATTATTCGGGCCGATGCTCGGGGTTCGCTCGAAGCGATTGAAAAGGAACTGACGAAATTGGATCACCCCGAGGTGGAGATCAAGATTTTGCAGAAATCGGTTGGTGGAATCACTGTGGCCGACGTTACTTTGGGCAGTGCTTCGCAGGCGGTGATTGTTGGCTTCAATGTCATCCCAGATGAAGCCGCTCGAGCGCTGGCGGATCTACGAAACGTCGAAGTTCGCAGATACGACATCATTTACAATCTTGCTTTGGACATCAAGGCATTGATTGAGGGGCGTCTCAAGCCAGAAGAGAAGATTGTCGAGCTGGGGCGTGCGTTGGTAAAACAAGTGTTCGCAGTGTCTCGAGTTGGAACGATTGCTGGCTGCTATGTCGCTCAAGGAACGATCGAACGTGGATGTCGAATCCGTGTTAATCGTGAAGGTCGCCGCATCGGTGACTACTCGCTGGAGACTTTGAAGAGAGTCAAAGATGACGTGAAAGAAGTTCCACGCGGTATGGAATGCGGAATCAAGCTCGGTGGCTTCAACGACGTCAAGGTTGACGACGTTTTGGAAGCCTACAGAGTGGAAGAAGTCGCTCGAAAGCTCGAGTTGTCACGATCATGAGTTCACGAAGGTTACTAAAAGCAGGGGAAGCGATTCGCGAAGTCGTTTCCATGGCGATTATCAGGGAGCTTCGCGACCCTCGCGTCAAGAATGTCACGGTGATCGGTGTGGAGGTCGCGCCAGATATGCGCGAAGCCAAGATTCTTGTGAGTATCATGGGTAGTGAAAGCCAGCAGGCGACAAGTTTGCGTGGACTTAAAAATTCGGCTGGGTTTCTGCAATCGAAGATTGCGGAGCGCATCGATACTCGATACACCCCCAAGTTGACCTTTGTTGCTGACGAAGGAGTCAAGAAATCCTTAGCGGTTGCTCAGATTTTGGAGCAGTTGGCTTTGGAAAAGAGCAAGCGAGAAAAGGGGATTTCTGATTCCACCGAACTCTCGGATTCCGAGGAGATCGACGATGACGATGTCGACGATGACGATGTTGAGGATGTCGATGTCGATGTCGAGGATGATGAATTCGAGGATGATGAATTCGAAGAGGAGGAGAGTCGGGATCTTCTGCTTGAAGGTGATGTAGAGGATTCGACGGAGCAAATTGCCCCTCCGAAGACCGATGAGCCATTGGTCTAACAGCTTAACGAATACGGAATCAAAGAATAAAGATGAGCAACCGCGCAGCCAAATACGAAGTACTTTATAAGTCTCTCAAAAAGCACTATAAGCCGATCCCGGAACCGGGTGAGCGAACTGTTTTGGAGCACCTTGTGTACGCATGTTGTTTGGAAGATTCAAAATACGAACAAGCGGATGAAGCTTTTGCAAAATTGCAACAAGCATATTTCGACTGGAATGAAGTGCGGGTGACAACGGTGATTGAGTTGGGAGAGGCGTTGGGAAGCCTTCCTAATCCAACTCAGGCGGGGCATCGGATCAAGCGATGCTTGCAGTCTCTCTTCGAGGCTCGTTATCA
>CAITIF010000653.1 GCA_903892365.1 uncultured Pirellula sp.
AGGTAGACGTAAAGCTAGAGGTTGATCCAAAATAAGGATACGATTTGGTTTACTAGGATCCTAGACGACCGGGGATTCATCCATCGATTTTGGCAGAACCAATTCAGAATTGAGACTCCGACATAGTCACATAATCAGACATTAGCAACAGTCCTATGCCCATCAAACGCGTACGAAGCAAGCCATGCGAACGTTGCGACAAGTCGAACGATATTCTTTACCGTGTTCGCATCGATGAATCGAAGCAGTGGATCTTTGTGTGCCCCGTTTGCCTGGAACAAGTGAAGCCAAATAACCCGCTGTACCAATACGGTGGAACTTGGAAGAGCAAGAAGCGGCATTGAGAGGCTTCTTGCCAATTCGGAAGGGGCAGCCATGTTTGGCTGAACAAAATAAAATAGTATCCTGTTTAGCCTTGCGAAAATTTGGACTCTTGAAGCTTGGCCTCAAGTTCGGCAATCCGAGACTGAAGTTGCTCGATGACAGGGGCTATTTGTGTTTGGGTAAAGCGTCGGTGGATGTGCTGGGGGCAGTTCACATCCCATGCTTCGATCTCGAACAGAATGGCTCGTTCAACCTTGCCCGGATAGGAATCGTCGCGAAGCTGCTCTAATAGCTTTGTATCCCCCTCGACAATGCGCATCTTGCCCCAAAGCTTAATGCGTCGACTACGAGCGTAGTCCATCAGGAAGATTAAAGCCTTCGGGTTCTCGGAAATATTCCCCAGCGTGATGTACTGGCGATTGCCAGCAAAATCCCCAAACCCCAAAGTCTTGGAATCGATGACATGAAGAAACCCAGGTGATCCGCCCCGATATTGGATGTAAGGTTGCCCCTGAGCGTTAGCTGTCCCAAGATAAAACATGTCTAACTCGGCAAGGAACGCCAACAGCTCCGGCGTTATGGTTGTTTCCCATCCGCCACTACGTTCCATACGAGCATAGCTCGACCGCGATCCCTTTTCGGTTTGAATCGACTTTACGGATGGGGTAAAGGCAATGTCGCTGGAATACTGTCGCATGTTGGAATCTCTTCTTTTCGGCGAATGATGAAACCATCGGAAACTATTTGACTGCGGGAATAGCATCGTCATTACTTAGTCTTGGACCGGGTGCAGGCCAATGGAACTTGCGTTCGGAATCGTCGATTTGGATTTCGTTGATGCTTGCCTCGCGACGTCGCATCAATCCGTCTTCATCAAACTCCCAAAGCTCGTTACCATAAGCACGAAACCACTGACCATCCGTATCGTGATACTCATACTGAAATCGAACTGCGATTCGATTGTCGTTGAAACTCCAAAGAGACTTAGCAAGGCGATAGTCCAGTTCTCGCTGCCACTTAAGAGCGAGAAAATCGCCAATTTGGTCTCTTCCGCTTAGGAACCGATCACGGTTCCGCCATTCCGAGGACTCGGAATAAGCCTGGGATACTTGCCGCGGATCGCGACTGTTCCATGCGTCCTCAGCAGTGCGAACCTTGGCTTTAGCCGTTTCTAATGTGAATGGTGGTCGTAGGACAGTCATGAGAGGATGCTTCCAATAAGATTATTTTTAGATGATGCTCCGGAACCCGAAGGAGATTCTCCTGTTCCGAAGCCATTCAATTCTGTCTTTTCCAAATTCGTAGCGATCATCGTTTCGATGGAACGCTAATGCGAGCTTTCAATGTCCTTCCGAGAAATCCCTCAATTTTTTTCGCGATCTCTTGGCCATCTTCCTCTAAAGCAAAGTGTCCTGTGTCGAACAAGTGATACTCCAGGTTTTTCAAGTCCCGCTTGTAGGGTTCGGCGCCAGCGGCAGGGAAGATTGCATCATTCTTGCCCCAGACAATCAACGTCGGTGGTTGATGCTTGCGGAAGTACTCTTGCCATTGAGGGTACAAAGGCGGGTTGCTTCCATAGCTATAAAACAACTGCAATTGAATCTCTGAGTTGCCTTCGCGGTCAAGAAGTGGCTGCACATGCCCCCAAGTATCAGGACTAATCGATTCAACATTGCGGACGCCATTGGTGTATTGCCATTTGGTTGCTCCCAAAGAGACAACAAAGCGCAGGGCATCTTCATTAGGTAAATTAGGGTTTTTGTACGCAGCCTTGACATTCTTCCAAAACGCATTGTCGAGCCCCTTGTTGATTGCACCGCGATCCTTCCAATACTCCTTGATGGGTTCCCAGAATATATTATCGATCCCTTCTTCGTAGGCATTTCCGTTCTGAATAATCAGCGAATCAATACGCTCTGGATGCTTGGCTGCGATACGAAAACCAATAGGTGCGCCGTAGTCCATTAGGTATAGCGAGTACTTCGTCAGACCAACTTGCTTCGTGAATTTTTCGATCGTATTGGCCAGGTTATCAAAGCTGTATTCGAACTCGTTCACTTTGGGCATGGAGCTATTGCCGAACCCGGGATAGTCGGGTGCAATGACGTGATACTTTTCCGCTAACGCAGGAATCAGGTCGCGGAACATGTGCGACGACGTCGGGAAGCCGTGGAGCAGAAGCACTGTCGGAGCGTTCTTGGGGCCTGCTTCACGATAAAATATGTCGAGACCGTCAACCGTCACGGTTTTGTAAGACACTGTGGATACCGCTGATGGATGGGCCTTCGGACTTGGCACCTGTGCTTGCAAAGCACTGCTAGTGACCATGGGGGGGAAAACAGCAGCTAATGCAGCGAGGTATAGATTCAGTCGAATAGTACGTTTCATGATAGTTTTTTACCTGTTAGTTTTTTGGTGTAAAAGGTAACTCCATGGTTTTGGCGTTACCTATAGAGGGTCTTGCGATCGTCGTAGACAATCGTCTCGAGATTTCATTAGGCGTGATTTACGAAGCTACCTTCGCGCCAATGTTTGTCGGCAGCCAAACGACGTTCAGTTTCGTTCTCGTTCCACTGCGGAAGGGTGTCGCCACCAGCACCGCGATAGAACAGAGCCAGTCGCTTGTCGTCGGTAATCTTGAAGTTCGTCGGATCGACACCGAAGAGCTTTCCTTCGCTGGCTGCGGTCGCGCAATAGCCGCCGTAAAGTGGAATAAAGCTTTCTGGGGCGGTGTCAAACTTCTGTTTGTTGGCTTCACTTGAGAATTGATACAAGTTCCCGTTATGAACGGAACTGAACGCTGGATCACCAGCAATCGCTTGACCATCAAAGTAGGCCACGGAGTCGTATCCGCTGACTGCGATTTGTAGTTGTTTCACTTGATTTGTCATGATAATAAGCCTTTGAAGTTGAAGCTGTTGAACCGCGGGTGCTCGCCG
>CAITIF010000654.1 GCA_903892365.1 uncultured Pirellula sp.
AGTCCTGCGAAACACCATCCGAGTCAGCGGATCGAAGCCGCTATCTTGGCAATGCTGTAAGACGCGGCGTGTGTCTCCGACAACCAGAATCGTCCCAACTTTTTTGCCTTCGCGACCTTCGCGACCAATTTGAACCGCCAAGTCGATCGCTACTTTCAGACAGCGTAAAGGAACGCTGCTTTCCAGACGTTGCAGATCACGTGCGGTTAGGCGACGCATTCTGTCATCTAAACGAATGAGGCTGACCGAATCAATTGCCCCATGTTCGAATCCGCTATAGAGCGCGACGACATCGCAATTGTTCTTCAGGATTTCGTCGGCAACCGCTTCGAGCAGGGCATGCTGTAGCCGTTCCAGCAAGGGGGACTTTTCTTTGTTCAACGCGATCGGAACTAACCCCGCCTCTTTTGCCCCATCAAGATCTTTTTCCGCATCAGCCGCAACGATGATCTTGTCGATTTTGGGAGAGATCGCTTCTCGCAGTTTCTCCCAATCGGTACTTCCGTCCAGCAACACTAACAATGCATCTGCATCGCACTGAACAGCCAGTCCACCAGCCATTTCTGCTAGGGCAGAGAATTGTTTCGTGAATTTTTGCTGCATGAGGATCGCTCGTCTATCGAAGCGGTAAACCGAAACTACTAATTCGCTCTATTAGGTTTATCCGCGAAAATCGATTGAAACTCAAGCGGGGATAGGTGACTTCGGTCACAAATCGCTTGGAACAAACGGCCAGTTTTAGGCCGCTTTTGTGTTTAGCGACGCTGGTTTCGACTGGCGGAGATGGCGAGGTTCCGCCGCATCCCCATCGTCACACCAAAGAGGCGTTCCTGATACATCGCTAGTGCGTGTAGAGCATGACTGCGGGGACCGATTTTCCAATCGGTCTGCCGCTGTTCGACTAAGCAATAAGTCAGAAACTCGATGGATCGCAAAAGGCGGGGCGATTGCAATTCTTCATCGGGGAGAGTGTAAACAAGCCATTCGACAATATGGCCTGTCGTCTGCAGTTTTCGCTGCATATCCTGCTTATTTCCTCGGCCTTCGAACCATTCGGTACTGAAACTTCCGTCCGGGTTCTGCAATGTCCAAGCGTAATCGATAAAGTCCGCTAGAAAAACTTCAGCACGGGCATAATGTCCATCGATGGGTAGGCCCGCTGCTTTACGTTGCTTGAGAGCGTAGCTCAAGCCCATCAAACGGTGGGTCCCACCACATGCGGAACCGATGATGGGTTGCGCAAGTTCCTCTTCGACTAAACGCTCAATACTCCATTGCTCACCTTTATCATTGACCCAAGTCGCGTCGTTGACCAAGTAATGGGACAGGGAAATGAGCTTAAAGGTCAGCTCGGTCTTAGCTTGGCAGGTTCGCATTTCGTAATCGATGAGATCTTCCAGCGTATAGCGTTTTCTACCCACTTGTAGAGGATAGTTTGCTGGCACACGTGACTGAGCCAAGATCGCTAGAAATTGGCCATCGTGTCCCTGCACACCCGCACCGACAGCAGGTTGGAAAGAACCATTCTTCTGTGGAATGAAGATTCGCTGTCCGCGACAGGATCCATTGAAACACATCCAATTGATCGCGGAAACGGTGCGACCATCAGCTCGCAATGTTGTTTCCGAACCAAACGGAAGTATGGCATGAAATACCGCCCAAGGACTTCGCTCGACATTCGATTCAGGTTTGAGCAAGTAGTAGTTTAACGCCGCGTCAATGCGAGGCCGCAAACGTGCCGTTTGCGGAAGGACCTTGATAGGTTGCTTTGCAGCTGACTCGACGACCGGCTTGGCACCGGAGCTTTCAGGTTTCGCAGCGCTGGGAGTTTTGCCATTGGTTTTCGGGGAAGTAATAACCGGCGTGTTATCCGATTTGGAAGTTTCATCACTGGAAACTTCTATCGAAGGATTCTCTTGCAGCAACTTGAGCAACTCACTCGTCTTAGGTTCGTTGGCGTCGTCGCTCGGTTTGGCATTATCTTCTGCAGAATCTGCCGACGGTGACTTGGAACTCATCTGAGCAGGTTGATCGTTGTCTTCAGGATCAAAGCCTTTTTCAGGTTTTGATTTGGAAGTTGGCTGCTGCGTTACACCTGGCGGGAGAGGGGCTGGCTTTTCATCTTCATCACCGAAATGCAAGACGGTATCTTCAACCTCTGTTACCGCCTGCTGTCCCTTTGCCTCATGGTTACCTTCATCTGCGTTGTTTTCAATGGAGCTGCTTTCACCGGAACGCGATGGCACAACAAGTTCCGCATCGCTCCAAGGCTTCTTGTCTTGATCACTTGCGGGTGCGTCAGGTTGTTTTTCGGTAGCAGTTGGTAACTTAGTCTGAATTGGTGGCTTGGTAAGAGATGGTGGTGTGAGCCCTTTTTTGGGTGCATTACCTTTTCGCAACGGGTTGTCATGCTCAACCTGCCACTTTCCTTCGTCGCCGCTGGCAGCGGCACGCACGGCTGCATCGTCGTCGAGATCGGAATGAATTTTAACCGAATGTTCAGGGCCAGACGGAGTTTCCGAAAATCGATTGGGATGGCGGAGCGGTGTCGCCCTAAATCGGAGATTGCGAGGATCGGTATAGGGACGAAGTGACGATGATGCCAATCCTTCCTCGGACTGGATCACTTCTGTATCTTCTACTTCTGCATCAGCAGTCGAGGATGAAGGTTGCGGTGAAGGGGGCATACCGACGTCTGGAGCCCAAGCTCGTACCGGAAATTCATCCGCGTAAATGGATGATAGGTCGAGGGTCGCTGGGCCGATGAGGCCCAACACAACGGGTGCCCAGCGAGGTAGGCAATAGCTGGTGCTTGAAAGTGCCCCAACCCGCAGGAAGATATCCTGAAATAACCTTCTTCGAGAAAACACGCTTCGAACAAGAACAGCCCGAAGAAACGTACTCAAGTTGCTCGTATTATCGCAGCGCATTTTCTTCTCTATCAATGCTAGGTACTTTGTCGGCTCGGTTGATGAAAAGCGACTGCCAAGAATCGCGATTCAATCTCACGAGAGTATGGCCTGTTCTAACGAGTGAGCGTTGGTAGATCGAACCACGATTGATCCGCTACCTTAGGTTCCTCGGGAAAGCCTGGGCTATTGGCGAGAAAATTCTGCCATGCTTCAATGTCTCCACCAAAGTCCTCACCAGTGATTTGTTTCAGCGACTTAGCCGCCTGATACTGAATCGCTGGATCATTGTCTTCTAAGGCCATCTCAAAAGCTTCCTTGGCGACTCCGCCTGCCGTTTTTCCAAGAGCTTCTAAAGCAGCGATACGAACGCTTGGACTTTGATCGGAAACTGCAATTTGTGTCAGCATCTTTTTGGAAGCTTCGGACTTTCTTGACTGCCAAGCTTTGCAGGCAGTGATTCGGACCTTATCGACCTGATCTTCGGATGCTTTGGTTAATCCTTCATCGGCAATTGGACCATTGATCATTGCCAGACATTCGACACTTCGACGGCGAAGTTCGGGACTCGTTTCTGAGTCCATCATTTCATTGAGCACATTAGCCCACTTCTCTTGTTCATCAGGTGCCATTGTGGGGATTTGCGATTTCAGCGTGTCAAATTCTGTCACACGCGTGGTGTAAGTTGCCCCATATTGCTCATCTTCCTGCCAAGCCCTTTGTGTCCACGGCATGGCAGAATTGAGTGTATAGAATGGGCCATCCA
>CAITIF010000655.1 GCA_903892365.1 uncultured Pirellula sp.
GGAAACGTATGCCAGCGACGATGCGAAGCAAAAGTTTGTGGAGGACTTTGTAGTAGCTTGGAGCAAGGTTATGAATCTCGATCGCTTCGATCTCGTTTCCTCGGTATCCAGCGGAGCTAAACCGTAAGCATCGTCTCGTCGAAAAGCGACCGTTGAGCCCCCGACCAGGACAATGCCTGGTCGGGGCAAAGTACGTAACATCGTAGGGAAGATCGTAGAAAAGCAGGTCGGAGATGCCTCACCATGCTGGAAGTGGTTGCCAATTCACTATGCAACAACCCACCCTAAGTAACAGGAAAGCAGGAACCAGGGAAACTTGAGCAGACCCGATAATTGCGGTTGAACATTTCGGGAATTACGACAGATTAGTGCATTGTCCGTCCAATTATTTAGGCCTGTTCCGGGAATTCACACAATTCCGGGAATCCACAAAATTAGGAGTGCAATCATCGTGAAACCGATCGCTGTTATGAAATCGGGTAGAAGGAAATCGGTCAAGGCGACTGTACTTGCCAGTCTTGCTTCTCTTGTTTTGGGTTCGATTCATTCGCCGATCGCTCGAGCCGATGAAGGCATGTGGTTGTTCAACGCCGTTCCAAAGGCACAACTCAAGAAGAACCACAACTTCGAACCAACCAAAGAGTGGCTTGATCACGTGATGCTTTCTAGCGTCCGATTCAATTCTGGTGGATCCGCATCTTTTGTGTCGTCGCAAGGGTTGGTGCTGACCAACCACCACGTAGCATCGGATACTCTGTACAAGCTTTCGACTCCGGAGCACAACTACAACGAAGATGGATTCCTGGCAGCTTCGCAGGCTGACGAAATCAAAACACCCGATTTGGAATTGAACCAACTGATCTCGATCGAAGATGTTACCGAAAAGGTAAATGCTTCTGTCAAAGAAGGTATGACATCGCAAGAAGCCAGTAAGGCTCGGCAAGCCACGATGGGGCTCATCGAAAAGGAATCCCTAGATGCACCAGGGCTTCGAAGCGATGTGGTAACTCTTTATGGTGGCGGGCGATATCATTTGTATCGGTACAAGAAGTACACTGACGTACGATTGGTATGGGCCCCAGAAGCGGGTTCCGCATTTTTCGGTGGCGACGCAGACAACTTTGAATACCCACGCTATTGCTTGGACGTGACTTTGTTTCGCGTCTACGAAAACGGCAAGCCAGCCAAGATCGATCACTTCCTGAAGATGGACCCCAGTGGAGCCAAAGAGCAGGATTTGGTATTCGTCTCAGGTAACCCTGGCCGCACGCGACGTATTTTCACTCATGATGCCATCGAGTATCAACGTGATTTGGCCATGCCGCGGACCATGAACTTGTTGCGACGCAAAGAAGTATTGATGCAGCAGTATGCGTTGGCTGGCCCAGAACAGCAACGAAGATCACGCGATGATCTGTTCGGTATCCAGAACTCACGCAAGGCAATCACAGGTATGTTGTCGGGACTTCAAGATCCAGAATTTACCGCGTCCAAGAAACGCGAAGAAACGGAGCTTATGAGTCGTCTTGGTCAGGACCCAAAACTTGCCCCGCTCACCAAGGCATGGCAGCAGATTCGCGATGCGCAAGTCAAGCGACGCGAATATCTAACTAAAACCGCAACCTTGCGCAGTCAATTGTACGGCATCGCGGAAAAGTTGACCTTGATGGCTGGCGAAGATCGCAAAGCCAGCGGAGACCGATACCGAGAATTCCGAGACAGCAATCGCGAATCCCTTCAACAGGAACTTTTTTCAGAAGCTCCGATCTATGAAGACTTGGAACGCATGCAATTGGCGGATGAATTGGCTCGGTTGATCGACGACCGCGGTGGAAACGATCCGTTGGTGGTCGCAGCCTTGGCAGGAAAGAGTCCCAAGCAACGAGCGGCTGAAATCATCGCCGGAACCAAGCTGATGCAAGTTGCCGAACGAAAGAAGCTAGCCGAAGGAGGTTCGGGCGCAATCGCTGAATCCAAGGACCCCATGATTCTATTGGCGAAAGCCATGGAGCCCGAGTATCGAAAGATGCACGATGTGATGGATGCGATTGAAGAACAAGAGCGTCAGGCCTATGCCAAAGTGACTGAAGCCAAGTTTGCCGTCGGTGGCGATTCCGTCTATCCCGATGCAACATTTACCTTGCGACTAGCCTATGGCAAAGTCTTGGGCTATGAGACCGATGGCAAAAAGATTCCTGCTTGGACCACCCTAGGGGGCGCATTCGAACACGAATCCTTACACCTTACCAAGGATCCTTGGGTTCTTCCCAAGAGCTGGAAAGAAGCTAAAGGAAAGCTGAAGTCGGATACTCCGTTTAACTTTGTTTGTACGGCAGATATCATCGGCGGAAACTCGGGATCGCCTGTGGTCTCCAAAGAGGGCGCGATGGTAGGAATCATCTTCGATGGTAATATCGAGAGCCTGACTGCTGATTTTTACTATACGGAGAAAGTTTCTCGAGCTGTAGCAGTTCACATCGCAGGTGTGCTGGAAAGCTTACGAACGATTTACAATGCCCCTCATCTTGCAGAGGAAATGGGGCGCTAACCCGAATCGTTCCTTCTGAACCGCGGGCGCTAGCCAATTGGCACTCACTTTGTAGTTTGCGCAAGCAAATTACTGAGCCGCGGGCGCTAGCC
>CAITIF010000656.1 GCA_903892365.1 uncultured Pirellula sp.
TGACAACATCATCACCGATCATGATGCTTTCGTCTCGATGACGCGAGAGTACAAGCATTGGAGACTCCTTTTCTTCGTTACGGTTGCATCCAGTGCAACAGGGTTGGGTTTGAACAGTGGGCTGTACCAAAGCCGTCTACGGTGTGAATGTATCCATTCCTCGGTACGGCAGATGGTATCGGCGGGAAAATGCTGGCGCATCACGCTTCAACAATGCTTTCCGTGAGCAACTGCTGTTCTGACTTTAACGCGCAAGACGTATGAATTTAGAGATTAGATTTTAGCTTTTATTGGCATGGTCAAGAATCATGTTCTACGCACGTGATTCCATTTCAGGAATATACCCTTCGAGGAAATTCCAGAGTCCTCACGATCTTTTGAATTCGAGATCGTTGGCTTGCGATTCGTCTGCAAAATGATCCCGATGCCATGTCAACGCCATCGCTCCTGCGAAGTTGAACTTTGCGAAAAAACGATCAACCTTGGGTAGCTCTGTAACGTTAAGGTCATAGAGACTGACAATTCCAGCCAAGACAACCTAGTCTGAAACGTTTGTGTAGCCCGCACGTTTTAACATGAATTTTTTGAGCACCATGATTCGATAGCAATTGTCGTCAAGCTCAACGTAGCTTGCCTCACTTGCCGAGGTAGTCTCCATCGACCTCAGAGTGAAATGCATATTGTCAAGCATCTTCTCTAACCGTTCTACTCCCACTCTAGAAGTTAACATCGTGAAAAGACGCTATCCGTCGCATTTGAAACTGCACGTAGAAGATTCGGCTTCCCTGGTTGCGTCGGCTAACGAACGTACTCGAAAGAGCAGTTTCTCCGCTCAGGGGCAGGATGAAATTCAGGATTTGTTAAGAGCTTTCTCGGAGGCGACAAACTGGGCCGTGAGCGATCGGCCAAAGCATGTCGACACGAAAAGCGATGTGCCCAGTCACCATATGGCACAAGCTCCAGCGAGCAAGCGTTGGCGGTTGATCGAGACCATGGTGCAAGACGGGGTGATGGATGCTTTAGATTTGGCTGAGCTGCCATCGGTATCCATGGATCGCGCCCAAGATTTGCTTTTATCGATTGAGCGGCTTGTAGATCGGCTTGATCGAGCCGAAGAAGCCGTCCGTCGCCAAGAAGCAGAACTGGCGACAACGTTAGGGGTAACCAGTCACAGCGATCGACAACGCGAAACGGCAGATCGCTTAGAGGCGATCCTAGAAAGTGTTTGTCGGTCGATCGGTGCTGTGGCTGGAGCAATCTATGTTTTGGATGACGACACGTCGTCGCTGAAAATGCGATCTTCGATCGGCCTGCCACGAAATCGACTGACGGCTCCTCCACGCGAATTGCGTGGTTCGCTAGCTGACCTCGAGGCACTTCTCGGGAATGCGGTACTGCTGAGCGACATTGAGCATATGCATGACTGGCCAAGTCCCGAGCCTTACGCCTCAGCCTTGGTGGTACCAATCGGCTCATCCACCATGCCGCATGGAACGATGTGGTTTTGGTCAGAAAAGTCCCGTTCGTATAGCGCTACGGAAGTCGAGGTTGCTAACTTGGCTGCCGGGCGTGTGATGTGCGAGATCGAACAGTCCATCCTGGGGCAAGAGATTCATCAATCCCGAATCATCCAGAAACAGTTTGATACAGCAAGCCTCACTCAGGCGAGCATGTTGCCCGACAGTCAAATGCTTCACAAAGATTTCGACGTCAACGGCTGGACCTACCAAAACGGTAGTATCGGTGGCGGCTTTCACTTTTGGGATGTCAATCCGCAAGAAATGATCACGTTAGCGGTAGGCAATGCCAATCAGCAAGGGCCGGACGGGGCATTGGTTTCAACGGGAATACAATCGATCCTGCGAGCATTTTGGACTCAGGGGGAGAGTCCTGCAGCCATCATGAGATCGATTAATGACACCATGTGGGCTTTGCAAGAAGCGGACTGGACTGCATCGCTGAATTTGATTCAGTTAAATCCAAAAACAGGCTACGGATCGATTTGTAGTGCTGGCAATATGGAAACATTCATTGTTTCCCATCGAGGATTTCGTCCCATCGGAATCCCTGGGCCAAGAGTAGCGATGCTACCGGATAGCATTTTCAAAGCAAGTCGATTCTGTCTGCAGTCTGGTGAGATCTTAGTATCCTACACTTCTGGTATCCTGGACCAGAGTCGCTCCAAACTCCAACCCGCCAAAGAGCCTGTGGGCAAAGGAAAGCGAATGCCGAAACCGGTCAATTACGCACAATTTGACCAAAGCACGCTTCTGCAGATTGTCCGAGAAATGGCAGACGAAAAAGCGAACGATATCACTGGTTTCTTGGCCAGGACCCTACCAACTTTTGACCGCAGCACGAATGATGAAGCAGATCGCTCGTTGATTCTAGTTCGCAATACTCGCAAGGGAACACGCTAGGTAGTCTGTTCAAGCAAGACCGACGATTACTTTGAGCCGTGGGCGCTAGCCGCGACACGGGATTTTCTGTGGCAACCGTAACGCGGCTAGCGCCTGCGGCTCAGCAGAAATGACTCTTTGCAAATGTCGGAAATGCAAATAAAAAAACCCACGGCCTTTGCCGTGGGTTTGATCCATGTCTCTCAACAGGGTCGACTGCCCTTATCGGATTAAGGGTTGGGGGTAACGACTCCCAACAACTCTTCTTCTTCCTCAGGAATGATGATCCGCGGTGTCACCGTCATCATCAGCGTATTGGTTTCCCGACCGATCGCATTATTCTTGAACAGTCGATTCAGGTAAGGAATCTTGCTTAGCATTGGCGTACCTCGTTCGACACGAGCTTCACGCAGTCGCTTGATCCCACCCAATAGAATCGTGCCGCCGTCTGGTACACTGACCGTCGTCGTTACGCTTGTTTGCCCGAACGTTGGTTGCTGAACGGTGGTACCTTCGATCACATCCTCTTGGTTTGGACGGTTGGTTGGTACACCATTGTTCAGAATCGTCGTGCCCGTAGCAGATCGGCGGCTTCCTTGGAAAGTAAACTCTCGATCGCCTGATTCAATTCGGGTGAATTGAGGGACCAGCGTCATTCGAACAAATCGTTTGTCTTGGGAGACAACCGACTGCACATTCATTTGTGTTCCTTCGCTAAGCACCACAATGATCGGCCGTTGAGCGACAGCGAAGTCACCAACAACCGGATCGTAGGAGATAACGAACGGACGTTGAGCGGTATCGTTGATCGAAGCTGTTTGTCCATCGAACATCGTTACCTTCGGAGCTTGCAACACGTTAGAACGGCTGTTCCCTTGCGATGCCTCCAAGAAGAAGAACAGCTCCAGATCGCTCAAGATCGCTAGTCCGACGGAAGTGGCGGCTGCAGCATCAGGACGACCAGCAGGTGGCTGCACGGTAAAGTTGTTCCGAACGTTGATGTCCAGATCCGATGTGTAGCTCGGAGCGGCAGTTCCTACGCCGCTCGTAATACCGACGGCAACGCTTGGACCGGAGTTCTCACGTGGAAGGCGGTTGATCTTGTCGTTGATGTTGAAGTCGAAGTCGACACCGATTCGCTCAAAGAAGGTGTCTTCCAATTGCATGAATCGGCATTCGATTGTCACTTGAAGGTTTTGCAAGGCTCGCAACGATTTCAGCAAGTCTGCAATGGCTTCGTGTGTTTCTTGAGGTGCGGTTACCACCAAGCTCAAGTTTTGACGAAACTCCATCATGGACGAGTTTCCACCGGCGATTTGCCACTGATCAGGCGAGATCGTTTGCTCGATCAGCCGAATCAAATCCGCATAGTTTGCGATTGCAGCACCACCTAGACCCACCGTGGAGTTCGGGAAGTTGCCAGGCATTCCGCCCGCCATCGAGCCGGGCGACATTCCTTGCAACGAACCCAGCGTGTTCACTTGAGCAAGAACTGGGGAGCTGGGATCGATGTTGGCGATACGGCTAGCAGCACTAGCAGCATTCTCATCCCGAATCGTTGCAGAAGCAAAGTTGGTCTGTGCTTGATAGGCAGATTGCAGAGCCCCGGCCATTCCGGTGTTGTAATCGGATACAAAGTTTGGAATTGGAATCACCAAGTCCTTCACGTTGTACACTTCCTTGTAGGTGTCCTTCTTGTTGAAGCGACTGCTTTCGATGGTGAGAACTTCGTTCTTGATCGAGTAGGTCAAGTTGAGCCGTTCCAGCATCACGTTCAGTGCACTCTTCAACGAGATGGAATTGCCTTTCAGGTCAAGCGTGATCGGTTGATCTACGGTGATCCCTTCCTCTGCAATCGATCGGTCATCGATCACAATCGTGATCCCGGTCATCTCGGAGATGGTATTCATGGCATCGGACAAAGGCCGACGATCAAAGCTTGCTGAAAATTGTTCCGCCAGGCTTTCGCGAATCTTTCTTTCGCGAGGGGACATCCTTGCGTCTGTTTTTGCCGACCGAAGTCTTGTCAAGTCCGACCAAGCTTTGACCGGAGGCATTTGCAAAGGATTATCTCCAGCAAACGGTGTGCTTGACAGTTCAACGTCTTTCATTGCATCTGCGAATTTTTCTTGCTTCAGGGAACGAATATCTTCGTTCTCTTCCACTCGACTTTGAATTTTCGCTTTGTTGTAAAGGACGGCTGCGATTTCGCTGTTCGGCTTGATCTCGCTTACTTTCTTAGCGATCGCCTCGGCTTCTGGGAACCGACGGTCATCGATCAGATCATTGTATTGATCGACAAGCGTTTGAACCTGGGCGTCCGTTTTGGCTTCCTTGATCGCATCTTGAAGGATCCTGTCTTCAATCTGCTTGTTCCGTTGATCCAGCTCGATGGTCGACTTGTTTTCATCCACCCAAGCTTGCATGTGAACCGTAACACGGTCGACCATGGTCAACAGATTTTTGCGTTGGACATTGTCTACATCCGCTTGTGCTACTCGTAGACGCAAGGTCTTCAGTTTGTCGAGCGCTTCCATCGGTTTGTTCGCGCCTGCCATTCGCTCAGCGTCTGCGATTTCGCCAGTGACCTCGGCGAACCAGCGTTGACGTTTGAGTTGGTTTTCGCGTCCTTCCGGAGTTGCTCCCTCGATAGCCTCTGGTTCATTACCAGCTCGGACTGTCGACTGCATAAACGTTAGCTTGTCTCGAAGTTGTGCACGCGTTGGCTGGTCCAAGTCATCCCGCTTTTGCCATGCAGATTTAAACAAGCTGAGAGCGGCTTCATTATCGCCACTGGAAAGAGCTTTGATGCCCTTGTCGTAGAGCTCGATACCTGTTTCATCGGCGTCGTAGGAGGAAAGCACGCCGCTTGCAGGTGCTACCCGCGACGCATCCATATTCGGTTGATACAATCCGGATTGAACTGCTTCAGTCGGATTGGAACCTTGAGGTAGTTGAGCGGTTGCATTCTGGACACCACCGACTGGCGTTTGAGCTGACGCGGCCATGACGGGTGAGCTGGTTCGTAATCTTTCAGCTCGGTCGATATCCAGTGCGACATTCCAAGGTCGCATCTGACCAGGTGCGAATTCGCTGTCAGGAACACGCAGTGAGTTTGCTTTTTCGATTAGGTTTCTCGCGGTTGCAACATCCCCGCGATCCAGAGCCATCTTGGCTTCTGCGGTCAAGCCAACTGCTTGGTCACGCAAAGGATTGGGTGGCAGATTTGGTTGAGCTGCGACAGCGTTTGTGTTTGTGTTAGGCAACGGAGGCAACACCGACGGTGGAAGTGTCGATGGCGGCAACGTAGCAGGAGGCAGCATGGACGGTTGACCGTTGGCTGCATTGGTTGGCGGCATTGGTGTTGCGGCCAGGAGTCCTGGATTGGATCCCGTTGCACTTGCCCCAGTTCGATTTCGAAGTGCGTTGGCGGCGCGGCTGTTGAGAACCGCTCCGGTTTGCAACGAAGCCATCGCTTTATCGAGAGCTTGTTGATTGAGCCCTCGTTCTAGGAATTGCTTTTTCGTTTGCTCCAACTCGGCTGCCATCTCCGGGCTATTCTGAGCAGCGAGAGAGGCTTGAGCGAATGCTTGTGCAGCCGCATCATTCTTTCCTTCGCTTAACGCAGCACGCGCCCGAATCAACAACGCTTTCGGAGTCACGGATGGTTCCGTTGGAACCGAACGCGACAGCTCAGTGTTTTGAGCGGGGGCCGGCAAAGGAGGAAGACTTGGGCTTTGTGCCACCGCATCCGTTGCGGTGCATGAGATCGTTGCCACGACTCCAGCTGGCACGATCAAGCCCAATGGCATTGAAACGGGCGCTGCTATCGCCGACACGGCGATCATAAGCCGTAATGTCCGAAGGGGGTTGAGGTGTTTCAATGCGACACTCCTTTATCGTTTGATCGCTCAGATTCCAAAAATACACTTTTCATGCATCGTTTGCAGGCGGGGGTCTTCATGTCTTGAATGTCGCTTCCATGCAACCATCAAGATGTCGATCCCAGCCAACGAACTTTTAGTCCGCTCGCATCGGAATAATGCTAAACCAGAATACCGGTCAAGCCCAGTTTTCGATCCAATAGAACTTTTTTTCAAATAGTAAAATAGGGTACCAAAAGCTTCTTGTGCAGCCTTCCCAATTCACCTGCTCTACCGCCGAAGGGTACCACTGTTCGGCAATTGTCCCAGAGTCTGGAACGGGGCCGGTTGGCTTGCGCTATACGGTATACCTCGCATGCTGTTTGACGGTTGGCCCGCAGTTGCTGGAACGAATTGCTCGGATCTCGGTGCTGGTGAGCCAGGTGTTGTGGCCACACGCGTTCCAGCATTTTGCTTCAATTGCTCGACGTAGTAGCTGCTGGTACTGGCACCGTATGCGATGTTGGTATCCGTCATGCCGACCGTAGGATTTCCTTCCGGTTCGCTAGGATTGGATGGATTCATTGGGACGGTAGCCGATGCCGTTCGAACAGAGGAATCGATCGCGGATCGCGTTCCTACGGCAGCGATGGAGGAGGACGAAGATACTCCGCGAGCTGTGGCTGTGTAGGCTAACACTGCGCCGCCACCATCACCCACCCAATCGTTCCAAGCTGTTTGCAATTTGCCGATAAGCGGATACTCATAAAACTCATCGACCGCGGCAACCCAATCTTCGGTTTCCATCCCTCGTTCTAGAAATTTTACGAACTGACGAGGCCCTCCTTGAGCAATCAAAAAGCAAGAAAGGCTGTATCCTTGAGCATACAAAGGCATGATATCTGGCGGGTACTCGCGAAGGGAAAACAGAACCGCAAAAGGGATGCCTCGGCCTTCGCTCAGATAGCGAACGAGCATGTGATCGTGCTTGCTTCGTTCGCTGACATGTTCCACTGTGGTGCACGCTCCCTCATCGGCCCAACGTGGGATTGGCTTACCCAGTGCTGAGAAGTGGCTAGCCAGGATGGTGTGTGTGATTTCGTGTGGAAGAACACTATCCAAAATGCGTTCTACCGAACCAGAGACGGTCATTTGAAAGTTGGCCACACCCCCTTCAGGGATCAGAGTGTATTTGGTCTCCCCGTTTGCCAACATGGTTCCATCGTTAACAATCAATGGGCAAGGTTGTGGCCAATTAGGAATTTCTTGTCCAAGCCAATGAATTGCTAGTTCTTTTCTTGTTCGTTCGGCCTCCACCGCCACTTGATTTGCAAGGGAAGCGTTTCTCGCAATGACTCGAAAATTCGGCGACGTCACACTTGCGCGGGGGCTGACCATCATCTGAGCAACACTTGAAGCGCTCATCGAAATCAAGGCCAACAGGCCAATAAAAATGCTTCGTGCATCCATGCAGAATTTTCTCCAAGATGGTGTGGATCGACTTGCATCGATCCAGGCTATTCAACTGGAAGCGGCCATGCATCCTGCATATTCGCTTCAGGGCCGAAGTCTAGGAAACCAATCAAACTAGTCTCTAGGTCAATCTTGAGTGAAAGTTGCGAAAAAATCAGAAATGATTTCAGTCTGCTAGCAATCTATTCCGAGATTGGAAGAACAAAGTACGAGCAATTCCCTTAACACGCCTCGCTTCATGTTCTTGAAACGCAATCTTCGCATTGGAATTCGACGCGACGCAGTATTTATTGCAGTACTTTGCACCGCTGCGCTTTTGGCCTTCTATGCTTATGTTGCTCGTCTGAGCGATGTAACGCATGATGCCTTCCATGAAATGTCGCTTGTTCGCGAGTACTTTACGAGCGGCGTATTTCCGATGGGTGATGTATTTGCATTTACACCGACGGTTTATCCCGTCGTACATCACGAATGGGGTACAGGGTTGGTGCTTTACTTTGCTGCTGGATGCAGTCCGCTAGGGTTGGACGGCATGGCGATTCTACGTTCGTTGGTCATCCTTGCGATTGCGTTAACGCTGTACCTTGTGGCTCGCAATAACGGCGCGCACCCATTGATGATCGCCGTGTGCGCTCCGATTCTGTTCCCGCTTCTTTGGGTAGGATTCGCAACCGTTCGCGCTCAGATTTTTACGCTGCTGTTTATGTTGCTGCAGATGCTGTTGCAACAATCCGATTGGCAAGGAAGCCGCAAGTGGGTCATTGCTTGGTTTGGACTGTACGTGGTTTGGCTGAACATGCATGCCGGTTTCGTCGTGGGCCTTGCTATGTTGTTTCTTCACGTCGTGGAACGCTGGTTCCTTGCGATCTATACCGATCGTTCTTGGGAAGGAGTGCAAAAGGCTTACTTCCAATTGTGGCACCATCTTGCATTGATACCGTTGATTTGCTTTGGCATCTTACTGAACCCTTGGGGCACTGCCTACGCGCCGTACTTGTATCGAGCCATCACGATGCCACGTCCGACCATGTTGGAGTGGCAGCCTCTTTGGATGACTCATGACAGCACGACTGCTATGGCTGCATTTACGCTGTCTCTGATAACTCTTGGGTATGTTGCTAAGAACCGACGATTCAA
The DNA here is from genome assembly GCA_903892365.1 of uncultured Pirellula sp. GTDB lineage: Bacteria > Planctomycetota > Planctomycetia > Pirellulales > Pirellulaceae > JBKCUI01. The sequence goes on from CAITIF010000656.1 coordinate 8,873, forward strand.
TCGGCTTCGTGGTTGGTTGTTTTGCTGCTTAGCGGCCTACATGGCTCTCAAACATATTCGGCATGGTTCGCTATACTCCATCGTTTGGATGGCATTAGTTCCGGGATGGTTAACGCCCACGGTATTTGGTCGATGTTGCATCATATTCTTGACGAACTGGCGTCAAACCGCGATGCGTTTCTCGATGGCGGTCGCCGTTGTCTGCGCTAGTTTCGTATACTTTCATCCACTTTGGAAAGCCACTCTTCCAAGCCAGGACCCAGGGTCGGCCATGGTGTATCCGGTGGGAGTGGTTCAGTTCCTGAAGTCGCATGATTTTCAAGGGAACGTTCTGACACCTTTCGCAAGCGGCGCCTATGTGTCTTGGATGTGCTATCCCCAGATACGGGTAAGCATCGATGGGCGGTACGAGGTCGCTTATCGCGATGATGTTTTACCCAAGCATGATCTGTTCTATTCCGCCAAACCCGGCTGGGAATCAGTGCTTAGCGATTTCAAAGCTGATGCAATTTTGATCCAAGTTTCCAGTCCTGCGTACCAGCTGCTTGGAACCCCTGGCACGAAGACGGAAACTTGGAAGAGGATTTACGAGGATCAGACGTTCGCTCTTTTTGCACGTTCCCCGATAGATGAGCCCAGGGGTGGTAATTTTGTTTATTTGCAATCGGAAGCTAATCCTTAGTGATAGGACGCGGATCCTGCAGTAGAGCAAGGCCTAAATGTCGATAGGCTCATTGTTATTGTTTCCGATGTTTCCACCAGAAGGTACCAGATACGCTTTGTTTTCATGATCCAGTGTGATCTCGGATAAGATGTCGGTATTCGTCAAAAAAACAGGCTTCATCCAAGAGCTGTCAGCGTAACTGCATCGAACCCTTACGGTGACGGTTGACGTTGAAGTTGTGAAGACAGAAGGAGTTACCGTGACGGTTGCATTGCGGACTCCGGTTGCGTTCAAGATCTGATTTGCGCGCGCAATAACTTCCGTAGGAGTTCGTCCGGGGACAATTCCCAGTCGAGCAGCTTCGTAGGCGGCTTGATCTACCGAATGCCTCGCGTACATAAAGCGAGTGAATTCGATACTTGACATTAGTATCACGAAGAATAGACCGCAGCAAATCGCAAATTCGACGGTGAATGCACCTTGGCGATCATGCATTCGGCTTTGGGTTTGAGATAGCATTTTTTACTCCGTCAACATGTTGGGTAAAGTCGCTGCAATGGTTCGAAAGGCGGCCGTTAGCGACGCTGCATCAGGAGCAACATAACACTGCCCACCACCGGCTTGTGCAACGCGTCGCATCAATGCGACATCGGCCTGCGCGCTAAACGCAATCGTGTGAATTCGAATGTTCATCTCGCGCGCTGCGGTTGCAAGAGCGACTGGATCATCTCCTTGGGATAGAATGCCGTCGGTCAAAAGAACGATACTCTTGCAGGATGTGATTTTTGCACGCGCGGGATCCATTAGGGCATTTACCCCTTCTCGCAATCCGGCTGCAATATTGGTGTTTCCAATCAAGGGTTGGCTAGCGATCGTATTCAGCCGACTGTTGATCGTGGTGTAGTCGGTGGTGAGTGTTTGATCGATGGATGCCACGGTTGCTGACCAAATCCCAAAGGTGAAATTACTGGAATAGGATGCAAGAGCAACTCGCGACTTAATGGGTGCGTCGTTCAAGACCGTCACGAAGACGTTGAGCGCGGAACGCAAGGCTGCCCACCGGCTGAGCGATGCGTGCGGTAATTGAAAGTAATTTTGGATGGGGGACTTGCCCGCAAGGTCTCCGGGGTAGGCAAACGGCGTGGCCCCTAAAGACCAAGACATCGAACCAGACCGATCTACCACCAAGCAAACATCCATCTCAATGCGAGTTGAGGCTGCCGATTGCTCGGAGGCATACGAATCCCGCCCCATCATTTGAGGCATCATGATCAATGGTACACCACCCGATAGTCGGTTAAGGCTTGATGTCACGCGGACAGAATTGGTGACTACGGTCGAGCTTGCAGCTGTTTCTGTGAATGAAAAGGATCCGTTGGGCTGAGGTGCCGACGTGCCGATCTTGATGTCGCTATCACCGAGAATGGCGGATTTGCCCCCGATTCGATGAAGTGCTGCAATTGATTTTGCAGCCTGACGTGCTTGATCAGGTGACTGCGATTGCCCAAGGACGACCAAAGCAGCTTTGGCGGCAGCGTCCGTTGCAAGACGTTGCTCGGTCCGGACCAATTCCATGTAAGATACATTGATGCACAGTCCAGCAAGCCCCACCATGGCAAACATGGCGCCACCCGCTAAAACGAAAATCGAGCCTTTTCGGCTTGTCTTGGGAGAATTGCGTCTTGAGTGTTGGACTCGATTTTTCATTGTGCCACCCATTGGATCCGTTTGCTGCTTGATGCTTCTATCCCGAAAGTTGCATTCGCTATTCGCGAAGCATGTATGCGTCAACCGTGACGGTTCCTTGATCCTGCAAAACAAAGCGTGTGGGAGAATTGCTCGCCCATGGAACGGTGATTCGAACTTGAACTTGAGTCCCTGGTGGCTGCGACAGTACATCTGCGGGAGTCACTGTAACAGTTCCGCCAATAACTCTTCGTTGGGTGAGCAATGTCTGACAGCGGGTCGTAATGTCGGTATTGCTGCTAGTGCTCCGAGCCGCCAAACGTGCCCCCTCGTAGGCAACTAGAACAGCCGATTGGCGAAGAAAAATCCGCTGGCAGACTTCGATCGTCCCAAGGACAAGAATCAGCATCACTGGCAAAACAAATGCCAACTCCACCGTGGCAACGCCTCGGTTAAGTTTTGTGGCTTTTGTTCGTGCGTAGGATGGCGTCATGGTGAGGATGTTGCTTCGGAATTCATGTTGGGAGCCGACGATCAATCGTGCGGAATCTATTGTGGTAAACTAGCCGGGTTGTCCGTTAAGACATCAACGTTCTCAATCCCCACATCGACAACGAACAAGGCATCGTTGTAATCCAAGTCACCACCGCCAAGGATGTCTTCGAACCCGACGAGAATGTACGGTGAATCCGGCAAGGCGAATGCGACCACATGTTGGAGCCCATCGCTGTTTTTGCTTTTGTCGTTCCAAAGCCAGCCTAGATTTGTGTTGGTTTGATTCGATTCACGCCAAAGCCGAAAACCATTGGAAATCAGGAAAAAATCCAGCTGCCATCCGTTGCCGCCAACGCCAATATCAACGAAATCACCTTCGCGAATGGGAATGTCGATAGTTCGCTTACCCGTGCCAATCGAAGCATTTGGGAAGATAACCTTCGGACTCCCTGGAGTTGGGCTTCCCGCGGGGGTGAAGGAAAAGCCCAACGTGTTTTGGTAGCCCGCCCCTTCGGCTAAAAAGTAGATTCGAATGGTTCTTGCAGCCTGCTGCCGTAAGAAAAATTTAGCCGAATCCAGCTTGAACCCTGGAGCGCTCGTGAAAACTACACTTTCCGATAGATTGTCATTGATGATCGTGCGAAACGATGGCAACCATTGGCTATTAAACTCGGCCGCCCTAGTATCGGAACCACTCACCTGGACATTGCCAATGACGGGCAGGTTCAATGGTACAGGTGTTGCTTGTGGGCTTGCGGGTGTTCCGGACAAGGCCTCCTTCGATACGCAAAGCATCGATATCAACGCCAACCCAAATACGCTCAAAGAGGATGAATTCAATGTTGATCGTCTCATGGCCTACCTTTCGGAACTTCAAAAAGAACTAGGTATACAAGCATCGAAAGATGCTCGCGAAACACGGCTTTTGTAACCCTAGCTTTTTATTTTCCAGAATGTCGATCAATTGTTAACAAATTCGTTGCAACCTCCAAATGTTGTAATCGTTACAAGCTGACTGTGCTGGAAAACTCGGACTTGCTTTCGCTAAAGGGCCGTTTTCTTTGATTAATAGGAAGGGACTCAGGAGCCGTGCTCCCGTTCGATCGCTTGTTTTGGAATACGAGTACGGGTAACATCGCTCTCGATGGCGACTCCATGGAGTGCGACATCACGACGATACTTTGCTCTCCAACGGTACCTCAGAGAAACCAATTCATGAATAACATCTTCAGCCGAAATGCAATTGCAGGTTTTGTCATAGCGATGATCGTAGTCTTCATCGCGATCCCGCATGTGTCTGTATCCACGGAACCACAGGAAACCCAACCTCCGCAAAGACTGCAGCAGGAAAGACTGCAAGATCCCGAAAGCCAAGAAGTGCCATCGCTGTCGCTGCCTTTCACATTCGATCCAAAGCAAGCGACTGCTCCCTCGCCAGCAGTACCTACACCTGCAATGCCGACCCCTGCAGCACCTTCACCAGCTCCCGACAGCGATATGCAAGCGGATCCATTGTTCTTGGAGATCCA
>CAITIF010000657.1 GCA_903892365.1 uncultured Pirellula sp.
CGCAGCAAACACAAAGCTTTACAAACTGATTGCAAAGAATGGAGTGCTGGTAAACTGCACGCCTCCGCAAAAGGCATCTTGGGGTAACCCTCCCGACGAGAAAGCAATGCAGGCTTGGATCGTCAGTTGGGCAAAGGCTCGGCACTCCATGCAGTTGACCGCGAAGCAAAGCACGCTCATTGTCGAACGGATTGGTTCAGGATGTGGACTGATCGATTGTGAGCTCGCGAAGTTAGCCTTATTTGCAGATCCCAGCGGAGCAGTAACAGATTCGCACGTTTCCGAATTGGTCGGTGGATGGAGAACGCAGACGGCATGGGAATTAGCCGATGCCATTGCGGACGGCCAAGTCGCAATCGCTTTATTACAATTGGACAAGCTGCTCACGGCGGGCCAGAACGCGGTTGGATTGGTAGCCCAGCTATCGTGGTCCTTGCGAAGGTTTGGCCTTGCAGCACAACTGGTTGAGCAGTCGGAACGGGTAGGAAACAAAATACCGCTGACGACGGCTTTGGAACGCGCTGGTTTTAATCGTTTCGATATTGCGAAATCGGAAACGCGTTTGAAACGAATTGGAAGAGTCCGAGCCAAAGACATGCTATCTGGGCTTGTGGAACTAGAATTGAAACTCAAAGGAAGCCATAGTAATGATTCACGAGCAAGGCTGGCCTTGGAGGCCCTGATCATGAAACTAGGTTGAGCGATAATGGGAACGAATTGGCTTTTAAGAATCGTGGTGTAAGAATGATACTTCAACGGATCGTTTGCTTCGTTGCCTTCATGGCAATCGGTATGGTCCAAAATAGCATTGGGCAAGTTCAGCAACAGACATCACCGTCTGGACTGTTCGAATTGTCCGTGCCCGGAAGCACCGAATCTTCCCTGGCCCGTCTCTCGCCCCAGGCGCTAGTCATTCAAGATACATCCGGGAACATCACTCGCTATACGCGGCTTCCCAAATACGACACGGCCGATGGGACTTTACAAGGATACAGCTCACGCGAGGCACAGCAGGTAATTCGATGGCCAGTTGATAACGTCGGGAGGATGCAAATCGGAACCCTTCAAAGGGGCCGGATTGAATTTGTCTGGAGCAAGATGACGATCGCGCCCAGCACCTTGCCTGGCCTGGAAACCAACGACATGGTCATGCCGGAACCGGTCATGGGGCTGCAACCGACCCAAGAGATTCTTCCGCCGATGACAGCGGTGCATTTGGCAGCTGGCAATGTTTCCGGCAGGCAGTTTTTGACGATGCAAGGAAGCAATCGATTTGGCTTTGCAACTCAAGCCGCGGGTGTCGAGTCAGCGTGGTACATCACGCCTGTTTCAAACAACATTGTTCGTTTGCAACAACGCAGCGGCACGAACTGGTTAGCAATCGGCATTGGGAATGGCCCACGACGGGCGCCCAACGGCTATCCGGTATCCTTGCTTCCTATTCAAAACGGCGTGGAACAACTGTGGCAAATTCAGAATATGGCGAACGGTGGATACTGTTTCGAGAGCTTGATGTATCCAGGCTTTGGATTGACTTGCATTCCGAACCGCGGTTTGAGTCTTCAGCCTATTACCTTTGATCCTTGGCAGTTATGGTGGCCAAGCGCGCCGACGTTCGTTCTGCCGCAAATTCAGTATCGAACGGTGCAGCAACAAGTCATCGCCAATCCTTCCTTGCCACCTGTTTTTGCCAACATCACGAACACGCACAGCGACACTTTAGTTGTTTTGGTGGCGGATCGCCGAAACACTTCTAGTTTGAAAAAGCTGAAGATTGCTGCTGGAAAGAGTGAACGAATCCAGATGGATCGAGATCCGGGAGCTACGATCGTAGAGACATTCGAAACGATGGACGGTTTCGGTAACTGGCAGCAGCAACAGTTCAACACAACGATCCCTGCCAACGTGCTTTACGACATCAGTGTGTATGAGGAATTTTTGCAATCGATTGCAATTGACCGGACGGGGACCAGCCCTAATCCAATCGAAGACGTCAATTACCAACCTAGAAGCATTGGCTTTTTTCTTGTCCCTCCGGGAGACGCACTGCCTGAAGAGAGTGAGATCGATGCATACGGAATGGCCATGAGTGCGCAAAATCCGGGAAGTGTTCGACGCCTCAGTCAACGCGATTTGGAGCTTGGTAACAAGGGGCCAGCTAACGACCCTCTTAAGGATTTGCTTAAGCAATTTCGAAAACAACGAGGCTCGTTTTGAGCGAGACTGACGAGAGGTCGGAGGATGGATCGCAATCCGAATTGGAACTATCTTCATTCCGCGAATCCCATGAACCGACGGTAACAGCCCGCGCGCGAAGGCGAAGACGTGTTCGCTTCAACCCAGTCCCTTGGATTGTCGCTTTATGTATCCTCGGTGCATGGCTGTTTTATGTGTTTGCATTACCTTGGCTGCAGTTAGAGTATCTCCATTGGCTTTCTCCTAAGCGAAAAATCTTTCCGGCTGAACTCGATTTGAAATTGGGGCAACGCACGCTGCTCAGGACATGCGAGTTTCTTTTTGTCGGCTGGGTGTTTTATTTTGGTGCAAGTATCGGTAGCTTCTTGAATGTGGTCGCTGGACGAGTTCCGGAAGGGAAGACGATTGTCTTCGGCGGTTCCAAATGCCCTTTTTGCAACACTCGACTAAGCTTTATCGATAACACACCCGTCTTGGGCTGGATCATTTTGCGAGGCAGATGTCGATCGTGTCGGCTACCGATTGCCCCCAGATACTTGCTGATCGAGATTGTGATTGGATTGATGTTCGTATGGTTAGCACTTTGGCAACTCGTACGAAATAGCGCCAATTTACCTCATGCCGATTTGAGCGGCTGGCAAGGGGTGACCGAGCTCGTTTTCTTTCCGAACTGGCAAATGATTTCGACCTTTGTGCTTCATGCATCCATGTACGCGGTGCTCGTCATGATGGCTGTTGGCACACTTGGTAAGAAAGCCTTTCCCGTACGCGCTTTCCTTGTGATTGTTGGGCTCTTTGCGGTCGCGAGAATTTCAATTTCGTCAAGTGAGGTGGTCCAATGGTCCGAACCTTGGATGCGAATGACGACGCGAGGCCCCCAGGGTGCCATTTGGTTCGGCCTTTCGGCGGGTGTTTCGGTATTGATTGGTACAATCATCGGTTTGTTGGTGGGCTGGATCACATCCCAGTTCCTGGGATCGAAGGATTCCAAAGTTCTTCGGCAACACTGGGTATTGGAATCCATGTTGATTGGCTGCGTGATGGGTTGGCAGGCTGCTGTACTGATCGTTATTTTGGGTATACTGGCAGCGCAAGGGTTTGCCTGGATTCGACGAATTCGGCTTTACCCTTATGAAGAATGCAACACAATTTATCCGCTTGGAATGAACATATGCCTTGTGGTTGTGTGTATGCTGCATCATTCGTTTTGGCGACACATGGCACAGCTTTTTGGCATCGTCTAGTCGACCTGACTTACCTCCTTCCCCTCCCACCTTTCCCAGGAGTCTCTTGGTTATGAATCGCGAACTGCTTTTTTCGAAAACAAAGTCGCTTTTGATTTTCTCTTGTTCATTGCTCGCATCGGCCGCATTCGCGCTTCGATGTTCAGCAGAAGTGAAGTTGCCTAATGTTTTCTCAGACCACATGGTGCTTCAGCAGGGGCAAGAGAACAAGATTTGGGGCACCGACAATGCCGGCCAGAAGATCACAATTACCATCGGTAATCAAAGTGTAGAAACCACTACCAATGAAAAGGGAGTATGGACTACGAAACTTCCCCCGATGAAGGTGGGTGGCGATGCACTGAAGCTACGAGTACAAGGCTCGAGCGTGATCGAAATCAACGATATCCTGATCGGAGAAGTCTGGATTTGCTCGGGCCAATCCAACATGCAGTGGAATGTCAATCAATCCAACGACCCCGATTTGGAACGATTGTCTGCCAATTATCCCAATATCCGAATGATCAACTTTCCACAGATCGGTCGACAAGAAGCGATCTGGACACACGACGATCGCAAATGGAAAGTAAGCACACCAGAAACCGTAGGTGAATTTTCGGCCGTAGGTTATTTCTTTGCGAGACAGCTGCATCAAACCACCGGAGTGCCGATTGGAATGATCAACAATGCATGGGGCGGCTCGGCAGCGGAAGCGTGGGTGAATCGCGACGTTCTCAAAGCGGACCCTAAGTTCGATGGATTGATGAAACGATGGGTAGATATGGAAGCTATCCATGCTACCTTGTCAGCCAATAAGGAACGAACGCCAGAACAGCAAAAGCAACTTGACGGGCTCAATGGTTCCATGTTTGGAAACGCACGACCTGGCAACATCTACAATGGCGTTTTGAAATCCCATCTTGGCTACGGCATCAAGGGAGCCATCTGGTACCAAGGTGAATCCAATGCAGGAAGAGCGTACCAGTATCGCGAGTTGTTCCCGCTGATGATTCAGAACTGGAGACAAGAATGGGGCCAAGGCGACTTCCCGTTCTATTGGGTCCAATTAGCAGACTTTGAAGCAGAGAAGGCAGAACCCGGTGATTCCCCATGGGCAGAACTGCGTGAAGCTCAAACAATGGCCATGGATAAAGTCGCTAACAGCGGGCAAGCAGTGATCATCGACATTGGCGAAGGGAAAGATATCCATCCCAAGAACAAATTGGACGTGGGTAAGCGACTGGCTCGCTGGGCGTTGGCTAAAGAATATGGTATCTCCATTGATCACCAAAGCCCTCGCTACGATTCCAGCGAAGTCAGCGAAAGCTCGATGATCGTGAAGTTCAAGTATGTCGAAAGCGGCTGGCGCCCCTTTGATGTCAGGGAGCCGCGAGGATTTACGATTGCAGGCGAAGACAAAAAGTTCTACAACGCCAAGGCGACCATTCTTCCAGATGGGCGTATCCAAGTATCGGCTCCCGAAGTTCCAAAACCAGTCTCGGTTCGCTATGCTTGGGCACAAAACCCGATCTGCAACATGTTCGCAAACAATGGACTACCGCTGACTCCATTCCGAACCGACGATTGGCCCGGAGTGACCGCAAAGAACGAATAACGAAGCGAAATGGCTCAATCGCATTTGACTGCCTTATCTGTCAACGTCAACAAGGTGGCGTTGTTACGCAACACTCGCCACCTTGGTATCCCAAATGTCGTTCGCGCGGCGCTGTTATGCTTGGAAGCGGGCGCGGATGGGATCACTGTCCACCCTCGGCCAGACGAACGACATATTCGGCGGACCGATGTGTTTGAGCTAAACGCATTCCTTCAAGATTGGCCCAAAGCCGAATTCAACATCGAAGGAAACCCGTTTCATAATCTGATGGGTTTGATACGGGAGGTTCGTCCTGATCAGGCAACCTTTGTTCCGGACAGTGTTTCACAAAGCACGTCCGATCACGGTTGGGATTTAGAAAAGGACGGAGAGCGACTTCGTCCATTGATTCAAGAATGTCGAGACTTAGGTGTGCGTGTGAGTCTGTTCATGGACCCGTTGCCGGACATGATTCCGATAGCGAAGTCACTGGGTGCAGATCGGATCGAACTGTATACGGAATCTTGGGCCACTGCGTATCCTACGACTGGTCGCGATAGTACCCTAGCGAAGTTTGTGGCAGCGGCTCAAGCGGCCATCCAAACGGAACTTGGCGTGAATGCCGGTCATGACTTGAATCTGGAAAATCTAACTCCGTTTCTTACGTCCGTCCCAGGAGTCTTAGAGGTCTCCATCGGACACGCATTGATTGCCGACGCACTTGAAATGGGTTACGCCAAGACAGTAAAAGCGTACTTGAGCTGCCTCGGTTAATCACATCTCTTAACGTGAGCCGATTTTCCCAATGTTGCTTCCAAGCCAATGAACTAGTGCTTTGTTCAGATTGAAAATGGGGGGCGGCAATGGTAGCCGGACTCGCCAGAGTTCGGTTTTTCTGTGACGCACTGAAGTCTGGCGACTCCAGCTACCTAAGTATGGGAAACGTAAGGAATGCCAAGACTCGGGCGCACCGAGTTGCTAGTATACGGGGCGACACATGAGAACCGTTACCGAGAGATGTGTTGTGCAGATAGTATGTTTCCTTTGCAGAAGCCTCGCTAAAGCAATAGCCTACCGAACATCAAGCAGCCTGTGCGGCCCAGGGGCTCCGTGCCGATTGTTGCGACTATTCGGACTGCGCCACCTCTGAGCTCCTTTTCCCTAGCAAAATCTGGATTTATTGGCTGCATATCTCAGCCGCGTTAGTGGGGTATCCCATGTTTGCACGCTAGTTTCTCAGCCAATTTCTTGCGGACCGCAAATCATGACCTTCGAACGAAATTCAACCCAGCAACGACCCAATACCGAACGAAAGGCACTTGCTATCAATTTGGATCCGCGTCGATATGGCTCGTTCGCGGAAATTGGTGCAGGCCAAGAAGTCGTGCGTTGGTTTTTCCGCGTGGGCGGAGCAGCCGGTACCATCGCAAAGAGCATCTCCGCCTATGACATGGCCGTCAGCGATGCCATTTACGGACAGTGCGATCGGTACGTCTGTCGTAAGCGACTAGAAGACATGTTGGAACATGAACAGTCACTTAATCTAGAACGACTGCGAGAAGAACGCGGTGACTCCACTGCTTTTTTCACATTCGCAGATACCGTTTCTGCTCGAAATTTCAAAGGGACCAACGATTGCCATGGGTGGCTTGGAGTTCGTTTCCAGGCTCATCCAAGAGATCAAGATAGCCAAATCATCATTCACGTACGAATGCTGGACACGGAAAACGCGCTTCAACAAGAAGCCTTGGGGATTATCGGAGTGAATCTGCTATACGGGGCATTCTTTCTGAATCATGAACCCGACCAATTGATTGAGTCGTTGCTGGACAATCTAAGTACAAGGCGGATCGAGATCGACATGATCGAGTTTTCGGGAATCGCATTCCGACATGTTGATAACCGGGTCATGAGCCTTCGCTTGGTTCAACTAGGACTCAGCAATGCAGCCATGTTCTCAGCCAAGGGTGAGGTGTTGCAACCAGCGGAAGTGCTCTACAAGAAGCCGATTTTGGTGGAACGCGGCAGCTTCCGCCCCCTGACCAATGTTAATTTGGATATGCTTCGAGCAGCTCATGAAAAGTTCTGCGAAGAACCCGATGTCGCGGGGGATCAAGTTGTTACGCTCGCCGAAATCACCATGCGGAACCTGAAGGCAAACGGCGATATCAATCTCCAAGATTTTTTGGCGAGAGTTGACTTGCTCGCCGATTGCGGAATGACCGTTTTGATTTCGGACTACTTCGAGTACTATCGCCTAGCTGCGTATCTCGCCCGCTATACCAAGAGAAAAATCGGTATCACAATGGGTGCCGGAAGCTTGTGCGAGCTATTCGATGATCGCTACTATTCAGAACTGGATGGTGGCATCCTTGAGTCGTTTGGAAGGCTCTTCAAAAACGACTTGAAGCTATACATCTATCCACTTCTGGATCGAACAACCGGCGCGCTGACAACCGTCGATAATCTCGAAGTAGCTCCGGAATTGACGAAGCTATATCAGTACCTAGTTGAAAAAGGCTGCATTGAACAGCTGCACAACTTCAACCCACAAGACTTGAATACCTTTTCACGCGAGGTGCTTCGCCAGATACAAGCGGGCGATCCTGGTTGGATAGAACATGTTCCTGCGAAGGTTGCTGAGACGATCCAACGACGATGCTTCTTTGGCTATCGAAAATCACCTATTACCAAAGAACCCGCTCCGTTCCTGGCCCCAGTACCAGGCGTGACGTACTCAAACAACAACAGTCTCGTTTAGCTGCCAAAGCAACGCAGCAAGAACCGCGAACGCGATAGAAAATGCCTATCAATGGCATGCGAGTCTCCTTGTTGCATTTTGGCTCATAACGTTGATACTGGAGCAGATGGTGTGCGATTGGTAAACACCCATCGTACGATCACATGGTTTCGAAGGACCATTTGCGCGAGTAAGGCCGCTCTAGGCCCAATCCAGGAGAAGAATATGTTTCGTACCGCTTTGGTGTTGTTCTGCTTTACCTTGGCCAGTTTTGCGATTGTCAGTCTTGCTAAAGCTGGTGAATACAACGAAGTCCTCAAGATCGGCGACCCTGCACCCGCATGGGACAACTTGCCAGGTGTCGATGGCAAACAGCATTCGCTTAGAGATCTCAAAGACAAAAAGGTTGTTGTGGTCGTATTTACTTGCAACAGTTGTCCTGCGGCTCGCGACTATGAAGACCGAATCATCGAGCTAGCAAAATCATCGACTGAGATTGCGATCGTTGCCATCAACGTGAACCGTATCCCCGACGACTCGATGGAAAAGATGGTCGAGAGAGCCAAGTCGAAAAGCTTGCCGTACCCGTATTTGTTGGACGAATCACAAAAGATTGCGAAACAATACGGAGCCAACTTTACCCCCGAGTTTTTTGTGCTCGATGGAGATCGAAAGGTTGTTTACATGGGCAGCATGGACGACAACACCGATGCGAAATTAGCCAAGAAGCACTACGTGCGCGATGCCACCGCAGCAGTACTGGCCGGCAAGCAACCGAATATCTCAGAAACGCTGGCCCGTGGATGTCGCGTTCGGTATGCTCGTGAACCGCGAAAATAGATCTCGCGATGTTCTGTATTACGTCGCAGTGCCCAATGTTGAACTCGTGCGAAACGCGTCTCGCGTTTCGCACTCACTTTTAACAACTAGCGATTAGGCATATTCGCGATCGGTCAAGATACCCGGTTGTGGAACTGGGTAAGTTCCATTCGCGAGCATTTGCAATGGGGCGGGACTGTCGAACGTCAACGATTCCAAGCCTGGTGCAAATTCGTGATCGCAGTTGAGCATGTCATCATACGTGACTTCCATTCCGGTATGAGCCGCCATACGGCCCATGCTGGTAACCACGGACGCTTGAACTCCACGTTCTACTTCGTTGTACGGTTCGTTCTTGCGAATCGCATCGATCAAATGATCCCATTCCAATTGGTATGGCGAAGGCTCGTTGCCACCGAACTGCCAAGTCATGTTTGCCTTGGTGAAGTTTTGACCGCTGTAGATTCGGCACTTAGCAGGTGAGTGACCCGACGCGGAAATCACGGCGCATCCCTTGGTACCGTGAGCGTAGCTCGCAAACTCGTCCTTGCATCCAGGGATGGTTCGTCCGTTCAGCATCAACTTGGAGCCGTCTTCAAATGTGTACTCCACCGAATACGTGTCGAAGTTTTGGTCGACGCAATCGTTTCGATAATGTCGGCCGCCGCTTGCTTGAGCCTTGATTGGCCAAGCGTTTTTCATCCAGCAGCATTCGTCGACGTTATGGATCAAGAAATCGCTGAAACCGCCACCGCTGGCCCACAAGAAGCCATGGAAGCGATTGATTTGATACATCAGTTCGCTCATGTCTTCAGGTTTCTTGGTGGTGGCTGCAGAGCCTGTTGGGCCGGCCATTCGGTACGCTCGCATCAATTGAATATCGCCGATTTCACCACCTTGGATGCGGCGATGCAATTCGGCGCGGGCATCGCAATGCCTGCACATTAACCCGATTGCCACCTTCAAGTTCTTAGCTACCGATTGTTGACCTAATTCAAACATGCGGCGGCTGGTTGGTCCGTCGACCGTCACCGGCTTCTCCATGAATACGTTTAGGCCCTTGGAGATCGCGTAAGCAAAGTGAACCGTTCGAAATGCGACTGGTGTTGCCATGATGACCACGTCACCCGGTCGCAAGCAATCCATGGCTTTCTTGTATCCGTCAAAGTCCACGAATCGCTTGTCCTCAGGTACCTTCACCTTCTTTGGAAACTGGCTGATCAAGGAACCATAGCAGCTGTTCATTTTGTGATCGAAGACGTCGGCCATTGCGACCAATTCGATTTCACCATTGTCGACAGAGAGTGCGTTGGCGGCAGCTCCCGCACCTCGGCCACCGCAGCCAATCAAGGCAACGCGAATCGTGTTGTCTTCGCCAGCATGCACGCTTTTGGAAAGATTGGAAGCAAGTACGCCAGCGGTTGCGATCACGCTAGAACTTTTTAAAAAGTTACGTCGGTTTGCGTCATGGAGGGGTGGATTCGATTGGGTCATGGTGTGCTCCTAAACAAAGCAAAAAGAAAGGAAAGGAAAGGAAGGCAAGGAGGGCGGATAGGAATGCAAATGCGGCTATCGTTCCAGAGGGACAGGGCGTTCTTTTTGAATCGGTTCTGAGTAATCCCAGAACGTTTTCTTCTCTTCTTCCGAAGGTTCTTGCAAAGGTCGAACCACCCGAAAGCCAACGTGCAACGCATCGGTCAAAAACCAAATGCTTACAGGAAATTGAGGATCTTGTGCTATCCAGTCTTCCGTAGAGCCTTCGCGAGCCGCACTTCGGCAATCTACAGCCGGCTTGTCCCAACCGCCGCCGCGAACCGTTCTCGGGTACAGGGTCATCGGTACTAGCAACGGGTTCACTGGCTTCAACGTATCTACTGGATAACCTTGATCGACGTATTGATCTAGAACCCATTCTGCGACGTTGCCATGCATGTCATGCAAGCCCCAGGGGTTGGGTTTTTTCTTACCGACGTTCTTGTAAGTTTCCCCAGCATTGTCCGCAAACCAGCCATACTTCTCCAATTCACTTGGATCATCACCGAAGGAATAAGCCGTTGTCGTGCCAGCTCGGCATGCATATTCCCATTCCGCTTCGGTCGGTAGCCGATAGTAGCGACCTGTCTTGGCGGATAGCCACTTGCAGTAGGTTCTGGCAGCGTGCTGAGTCATGCAGATGGCTGGAAAGTTTCGCTTCCCCATCCCAAACGACATATCACAGTATGGTTTGGTTGGTTGACTCTTTTGGAATTCGTTCGCAATGATATCCCTGGGCGTCGGTTCCAGCTTGTTCACTTCCATGGCAAAAACATCTAGGTCGGACATCCATACGTCATACGCATCCCAAGTGGTTTCAAACTTGGCCATCCAAAACGGAGCGATTTCAACCTCGTGAACAGGCCCTTCGTCCGGGCGTCGATCGCTTTCCGAGTCTGGGCTTCCCATCTGAAACTTTCCGCCAGGGATGGGTAGCATTTCGACTTTGGCCGATGTGTGTTCAATCAATTCGGTATATGGCTTCATCTCTTCGGCTGTCTTCGCCTCCGAGTTCTTCACAGGTAGAACTTTGCCTGATTCATCCGCCAAAACCAGCAAGGCAGGGCAACACAGAAGCGTCCAAAGAGCAGCAGGGACAGCAAGCAAACGAATAGAATTAAAGGGCTTGGGCATAAGATTGCTTGGGAAGGAAGTAGGATTTGTTTAGGTAGGAATGGAATGTGTCGCACCCAACGATTTCAACGATCTGGGTAGAAACCCAAATCGTTGTTCGTCGGATCGCTCGCAAATTCATTCTACTTCAACAAAGGTAGGATTTCGACGTTCTTGAAACGAACCGGGTCGGAATGGCCCGCGAATCCAACATGGCCATTGGTCCGGTCTTTCCCTGGGTGAGGTGAATCCGCCATGTACTTCGAAATGGTGGAAAGATCGGTATCCAAGATGATGGTGCCATTGAGTTCGACTTGGATCGTCGAGCCTTTGACGGTCACCACTTCATGATTCCACTCGCCTTGCGGTCGCAGGTAGCCGCGTTTAGCAGCCGCCATACCATAAGCACTGCCGTGAGCTTGTCTCGGATCGATGGTAGCGTAGTTCGAATGGCCATCATCCAAAACTTGCAATTCGGTCATTCCAATGTAGGCGCCATCGCCTGACCGTTGTTCTTTGGGCATCGCTTCGAATTCCTTTTTGGTCGGATATCGCATGACCAACCCGTTGTTTCCTGCAGGTGGCAATTGAAAATCGACTCGCATGACATAGTTGGCAAAGACTTTTTCGGTGTGAAGCACGCCCCCTTTGCCTTCAAGACACTGAACCGTGCCGTCCTTGACGGTATAGTTTGCAGTGGCTCCAGCCCAGCCTGTAAGGTCTTTTCCATTGAATAGGGATTCAAACTTTCCAGAAGAGGCCATCGCTTCCTCTTCAAACTTTCGAAGCAGATCATTCGATTCTTCTGCACTGTATTCGACCAACTTCAGATTCTTCCAGCGGATCTCTGCACCGTGAGTTTGCAATTGGATAGGACCTTTCTTAGGAAGAGGTTCCCCTTTCGCAAAAAAGTTATGCAATCTTGCGTTATTCACAACACACTTATCGTTCAGCCACACACTGCATCGCTCCCCGATCAAGCGGATACGCATCGCATTCCACTTTCCAGGAGGATTGTCGGCCCGAACCAAAGGGTCCTTGCCTGGCCATCCCGCTGGATTGTTCCAAAGTCCGCCGCTACCTTTTTCGTTACCATTCGGCTTGTTGTTTTCAGCATCTGGATCCCAGATTTGAACTTGAGGGATACCTCGTAAGTAAACACCCGAGTCCGAAGTTGGAACAATCCAGTACTCGAACGAGAACTCAAAGTCCGCGAAGTCCTGATTGGTAGTTAGGTAAGCTCCCTGCCCATCGCTAACGATCACACCGTCTTCGATCTTCCAATGCTGAGCGACTTCTTGATTCCAAGCCTCTTTCTGCTTTGCATCGATCGCATCGAATGTGGTGGGATCAACGGTCGGACGCCCGTGCCATTGACTGAAGTCTTTTCCGTTGAACAACTGGACTTCGCCAGCCATGCTGCAAGCAGCCAAGGAAACATACGTCAAGCAGCAAAGAGAAACGGAACGAACAAGACGTTGGAGCGAAAATTTCATAAGTGTGGGTTCTTGTTGGAGAGAAAAGGAAGGTGGGAAAGTAAGTGATTTTGACGGTGGTCTGAAACGCTGTTCAAAAACGTTGGACTAATCGGGAAGCGTGGGTGTGTAGACTTTGGGTTCGTTACAGCATGTGCTCTTCAGAGGATCGTTGCAGCATTCCGACGTAGCAAGTTGTGCATCCGGGTCCACCCAGTCTTTTTTGTCGAAATTGCGAGTGTACGTCCCGTAGTCGTGAAACGCGTACCATTTGGCTAACCGGTAAGCCCAGGATCTTTCCGGGATCTCGGCCCCAGGAACATATTGGCTTCGGCGCGGCGTAATCGCGGCAATCTCTTTCAAGGCGGTTTGACGCAGCGTGGTATCGCGAGCGCCGTGCTTGGCCGCAAGTGATTCAAGAATATCGGGGCGTTCCAGCACGACGCAACCGCGAGTATGTTTCGAAACGGTCTCGCGAAAATCCCGCAAGAACTCGCTCTGCTGAAAAACATCTTTCAAAGGACGACCATCATGGATCGATTCTTTGGCTAGCTGGATAATAGGACATGGCTCAATATGCCCGCCGGGTCCAATATGGTGCGTGAATCCGGTTACGGCAGGGCACAACGCTTTACCCTGTCCGTCGTGGTAAGCATCGATCACAATGATCGGCTTCTTCACGCGCGTGTTCACGACAAATTGACGATCGCGGCCTATCTCTTCGGTGTTCAAAGCAAGTTCAGGCGAGCTCTCGGGACCAACAACTCGATAGACGTGGAACCAGCAGTACATGAC
>CAITIF010000658.1 GCA_903892365.1 uncultured Pirellula sp.
ACGGCACTACCTCGAAGCCGCGAATCAATTGGAGCTCGTTGTAATAAGCCATCGAAACTCGAGAACCACTCAGCGTGGGCTCTTGGCTTTGATTGCGAAAGGGCATTACAGCAACCTTCGAAATCTGAGGGAACGGATTGTGATACTGAGGCTTGTGCTTAATGTCCGGAATGAAGTTGCAGCCGACGCTAAACACCAATAGCAAAGAAAGACACGTTACAGAAACCATGCGTGCAGCTACAGCTGTCTCGGCTAGTTGTCGTGTCAATTGGGTGAACATAGCGAATCTGGGGGTGAAGTTGTTTTGCAACGTAATGACGAAGCATGTGCAAGGAACTACTGCCAGGCACAGCAGTAGCTCCTTTTGCACATGTACCTCTTTCCCCCCAGGAACAAAGGTTGTTATCGGAATAATCGTTACAGTCCATGAATGCAATGCGGAAGAAATCCAATATTTGTTCAAGCTTACCTAAGTGTTACAAGGCTGTTTGGAACTCGAGCATCATCAGTTACCACTTTTCCCATCGATTCCCGGGAAAGACTCAACCCATGGTCTGCATAGCGCCGAAACGATATTAACGGCAAACTTTACCCATTTGAGTCGACTGTGATTTCAACGATGCAACCAATCAAGCCGAGCGAGCCTTTCCATGAATCTTCCCTTAGCATGGGCAACAGCCTTGCCAGCAAGCTTGGTGGCGAAGCAATCAGTCGAAAAAACTCTGAGCTCAGCCAGCCATTTCTTTGGAGACGTGATTCGATCGACCATGGCGTCGCCAAGCCTCTCAAAGGAACAAACGCTGTCGGACAATGGCCTCTCGGGGCCAATTACTCCTTCGTCGAATCTCAAAGCTAGCCAATCCGAGAAAGATTGGCCCAGTCGGTTTGCTTCTCTCAAAAAGCAACTCGGGAAGATTGTCGAAGACACAAGGGTCCGCTGGGGCTTACCCCCAACAGGTAGTAAGGGCCAGGAGGTCCAATTCTCGATAGACCGAGCTGGAAACATCAATGTTGCTGGGCCAGAGCCTGTGCGGACGGAAATCAGTTCGGCCGTGCTTAGCAATGCAAGCCTTGTCCAGGAGCTACAACAAGTTGCCTCGGCCAGGCCGGATTCTCCGAGTCAAAGCTCGTTCCCAAACTTGAATCCAGCCGACATCGATGCCTTTCGCATTTGGATCGACTGACTTTCGACTGTTGAATAACGAAACAGCAACTGCCATCCATAGCAAAGTTAGTTTTCTTGCAGTATTGTTCAGGGTAATAGTCTTCCTTGGTGACTCTTACCGATCATGAATGTTGCCGCTCTTACTTTGCCCATGGAATCATCAAACTGGACCGAGATTGACTGGCCTAAGGCCTTGCAGGAGCATCGTCGCTGGCTTGCGACGGTAATTCAATCCAGGCTTTCCGATCGGCAGGCGGCGGAAGATGTTTTGCAAGAAGTCGCATTGGCGGCAATTGTCCAACAGAGTCGCCCAACGGATCCAGCCAAGATCGCTCCTTGGTTGTATCGAATTGCCTTGCGAAAAGTAATCAATCATCACCGGTCGACCGGCCGTAGAAAACGATTGATGGAACGGGCGGTTGCGTTAGGGCAATTGCAGTCGGATTGCGTAGAGATTCCACCTGGCGAATGGCTGCTAAAGTCCGAAACGTCGAATGGCGTGAATTCAGCGATGGAGCGACTCGATCCGCAGGATCGACAGATTTTGCTTTTGAAATACACCGAAGGATGGGGGTATCAGGAGCTGGCAGATCATCTTGGCATTTCGATCAAGACCGTCGAGTATCGATTGCTCAAAGCACGAAAATCGCTTCGTGCCAAACTGAGCGAACCAAGCTGAGCGAAACAATCTAAGTAAACCAAGAACCGTTTGTAACGAACTAAAATGACACCAACAAGCCTACAAAAAATCGTTGATGGCGAGATGACGCAAGAGATGCTTGCGATCGCTCTCCAAGAATTCGATTCCGATCCATCAAAGTGGCGAACGCTTGCCATGGCGTTGCTGGAGGAACAGCAATGGGCGAAACAGATCGCACAGCTTCAGCGATCGCGAGAAGTTGCCCGTGTTAATCCTGCCAACCATGACGTCGACCAAGCGGTCGTCAGCAATCCATCTACTCGGGTGAAACATTTTGCTTATTTGGGGGGCAGCGCCGGTTACGGATCAGCCCGTTCTGCCATGCTTGGTGCTTTGGCTGCAAGCCTGATTTTGGGCCTGGGATTTGCGGCAGGTATGCTTGTGTTTGACGGTCCTAAGCCGGCTGGGATTGCCCCCGATTCGGTAGCGACGACCTCTTGGAAGCCCCGCATCGATACAAGTTCTCCCCAGAATGCAAATTCATACGACGACGGGATGAAGATGGTGGTCACGGGCCCCAATGACGAGACAGCAGAAATTCCGATCTACGATCTCGGCGAAATCGATCCCAGAGAAGTGTGGGCCAAAGAAGATTTGCAGATCGCTCGGCTAAAAGAACAG
>CAITIF010000659.1 GCA_903892365.1 uncultured Pirellula sp.
AAATGCTTGCGTTCGCTGATACGAGCGAATCGGTCGGTGCTTTGTTTAATTCGATCGCTGCAAACGAAAATCAAGTCGCACCTCCGGCAGAAGTGAATCGTTTGGATAGTTCGGGAGCGACGCGAGAATCGACAGCGAATGATTCCGTGCGAGGGGACGCCGAAATTGGTCAAACAGTTCGAGATCTGGAATCGCTTGCGTCGGAGCTCAATACGAGTCAGCCGATGCAAGTTGCCGCACCTGAGTATGTGAATCCGAATCAGTACATCACTTTACCACCGATTGAAAAGGTCGATTGGAGCAAGGTGGCGTTTAACGACCTGGTGGAACTGAATGCCGAAAGTACAAATACTGTATTCGAGACCACTCGAACTGATGCCAATGTTTCGTTAAATCGTTCAGGGGAATCGAACACCGCTGTCGATCAGGAAACGGATGTATCGACCCAGGGTACCGAATCCTCCACGCTTTCCAAGCTTTGGGCACTTGTGCGAGCGTACGGTGGGCTCCGACAAAAGTAATTTTGGGGATCTAGTCACCGAACGTATTCGGCCAGGAGCTACTATTTTTTGGTTTCAAGAGAGGAGCTGTGATCGTGAATGATTACCCAGCTTCCATCGAGCTTCTTCCATACCAAAGTGAAATTTCCACCAACTGGCTTGTCGCGAGCCAGTTGCCACTGCCCTAGTGTCATCGCGTTGTCGGTTCCCAGGAGTTGCGTTTCAAGGTTGGAAAAAGTCAGCTTTCCCATGGTCTTTTTGTCAGGATAACGTGACCGATAGCGGTCTAGCGTCACTTGCCAGCTACGATGGGTTTCGCCCCCGGAGCTAAAGGTCAATTGATCATCTTTCCAGTAGGCAGACATGAACCGAACCAGGTCCCCTTGGTTCCATGCCTCGGCCTGTCCCAGAATGATCGCATTGATACTTGACTCGATGGAATCGATAGGAGCAGTTTCGTTAACGATAGTGCCCTTGGATGTTTCCGTCTGAGAGCAATAGAGCAAGCAGACGCTTAAAACAGCCAGAGTTGACATGAAGAAGCGAAATCGGGTTTGGCGTTGCACGATGATGAACCCCAGAACGCGCTCCACAAGATTCGTGGAGCGTCTTGGTTAATGGTTTAGGATTTGATCGGCAAAGCGAGAACTTACCTTGGCTTGCGCCAGGGGCGGTTATATCCTATTTTTTCCAACGCGAGGTAAACTTCCTCGAGCGTCTTCTCTCCAAAGTTAGCGATACTGAGAAGTGTATCTGGAGTGCTTTGAAGAAGATCCCGAACGGTGAAGATTCCTTTTTCTTCTAGGCAGTTGGTTGTGCGTACTTGCAAACCGATTTCAGCAGTACTTAGATCAAGCCGATCCTTCATGAGTCGCGCTTGTTCGTCTGCTTGGCTGATGGGAATACGAGTCATTCGATTTAACCCTTTTATGCAATTCATTTGCGGCGGAATGCCAAGGACAAGTCCACATTCATTGCCCAACCATTCGGCGATCCACCTTTGGTCTTTTCCAGGCGGCGAGTATAGCAAACACCCACGAAAGGTAACTACTTTCCGTTCAATTTCAACAATTTTTTTCTTCGAATGCTAGCAATTTAGGCCAGAGCATCGATTCAAAACAAGGTAACATAAAGTGGGTATGGGGGGATCATGGGATTGGCTTTTGCAGGACGTGAATTGTCGGTCGTTACGATCGCGTTCAGGATTGGCAAGTGGTTTTTGAACTAAAAGTTTGGCACGAGTAGGGGCGTTAGGGGAGTCATTCGAGTGATTGTTTCAAAAAAGGTTGGAGGCGTTTTTTCAGCACTCGTTGGTGTCGCCTTCGCTGTATTTGCTTCGGGGGTGGGAGGCTATGGAGTCGCTTCTGCAAGGGCTGGTTCGTTGCAAGCTGGTGTCTATGCGAAAAACATCGACCCGAAAACGTTCCCGGTTTGGTCGGATGGTGGTATTGCGGGTCGGCAATTGGATCGCGTTACGGATTCTCTTCATGCCAAGAGTCTTGTGTTGAGCGATGGCAACAACCAAGTTGCGATTTGCATCGTGGACAGCTGCATGATGCCTTTGGAACTGATCGATCAAGCGAAAAAGTTGATTGCCGAGCGGACAGGGATTCCGCCGAGTCACGTTATGATTGCGGCGACGCATGCTCATTCAGCAGTGTCTGTTTTCGGAGTGCATGGGACTCCGATTCAAGAAGACTACGCTACTCAATTACCGATTTGGATTGCGGATTCGGTTCAGGAAGCTCAGACTCGGCTTAGGCCAGCGCAGTGGGGCGTGACCAAGGTTGTTTGTGATCGCTACATTTATTGTCGCGATTGGATGATGAAATCGGGGACGGCTGCATCGCCTCTTTTCACTGGTCGTACCGGAGACATCGTCAGTATGAATCCGGGTTACGACAATCCGAACAAATTGGCTCCGGTTGGTCCCGTCGATACCTTGGTCCCAATTCTCTCCATTCAGGATAGGGATGGTCGACCCATTTCCGTCCTAGCGACGTTTTGCACTCACTATGCGGGGGCACCGAATTTGTCGGCGGACTATTTCGGGATTGTGGGGGATCGATTAGCAAAAGCGCTTCGCCCTAACGATCAGGGCTCTGACGATCCTTTAGGGTTTGTGGGCATCATGTCCAACTCGACAAGCGGGAATGCGAATTGCATTGACTTTAGCAGGCCAAGTGTTCCGTTTACGCACGTGGATGTAGGAACGTATGTTTCAGAGCAAATTTTGGCGGCGATTCCGGCCGTTCAATACTCTTCTCAGATTGAGCTTGATGCCGAACTGCAATCGATCGAGGTCGCGGTGCGCATACCATCGCAAGCTGAAG
This sequence comes from uncultured Pirellula sp., assembly GCA_903892365.1. Lineage (GTDB taxonomy): Bacteria > Planctomycetota > Planctomycetia > Pirellulales > Pirellulaceae > JBKCUI01. Next base: position 2,834 of record CAITIF010000659.1, read on the forward strand.
TTTCGGCTGCTCAACGTTATATAGACACTCACTTCCCCGATCGGTTGCCAAAGAGTCTGGAGGAGAATTACGCAAGAGAAACGGTGATGCTCAGTAAGTTGTCTCCAACTCGAAAATTGATGCTTCAGGCATTTCGGCTAAACGAGTTCGTGATCACGGCGAATCCTTGCGAGACCTACAACGAATCGGGGCTGAAAATTCGGCAGCAAAGCCCATTCGATCTGACCATGAATATCGGATTGGCGAATGGTTACATGGGATACATTCCCCCTCCGGAGATATTTCAGTTGGGTGGGTATACCACTTGGCGTTGCCGTTCGAGCTGCCTGGAGGAGCAAGCGGAGCCCAAGATGGTGGAGGGGCTTCATCGAGTTATGCAGGAGCTTCATCGACGGCGCAACCCCGACGGGAACGCGTCTTTCAAGGCTTCGCCTCTTTCCCCCGTTAGCCCACGCGAAAGCTTGAATTGGTTGGAAACCCAAAAGGGGTTTCGAGTCGAACTGGTTGCTTCCGAGCCCAATATTGTAGATCCCGTTTCAATGCAGATGGATGAGAAAGGCCGTCTTTGGGTTGTGGAGATGCGAGACTATCCGTCTGCTGATCAAGAACCCAGAAGCAGGATCGTCGTGTTGGAGGATAAAGATCGCGACGGCTTTTTTGAGTCCTCGAAAGTCTTTGCCGACCGATTGCTGTTCGCGACCGGGGTTCAACCTTGGCAAGATGGGGCCCTTGTAACCGTCCAAGGGAAGCTGTTGATGTTGCGTGATCGCGATGGCGATGGGCATGCCGATGAACAAGAAGTTTGGCTGGAGGGTTTTGCTTCGGAGAATCCTCAACTTCGAGCCAATCATCCAATAATCGCATCGGACGGTTGGATGTACATTGCAAGTGGTTTACGCGGCGGGAAGATCACCTCCACGATTCCTTTCGGGCAACCTACGTCGGAATCGGTTGATCTCATGGGGGCAGATCTTCGCATCCATATGTTGACCGGCCGAATAGAGAGCATCGCTGGTCCATCGCAATTCGGCCATTCTTTAGATCGAATGGGGCATCGTTACGGATGTTCCAACAGGCAGCCTTGTTTTGAAATCCTGAGTGAAAGAAGGGACGTTGGTTTGAGTCCACTTGCGGGGCTTGCGAGCCCCATCCATGAAGTCTCCCCGGGGGAGGCAGCATCGAAGGTCTATCCGCTGGTGAATGCGTGGACAACGTCGAATCTTCACGCGGGGCAGTTTACTGCTGCATGTGGGGTCACGATGACGCATAGTCATTTGTTCGGTACGACCGAGATAGACGGAAAGTCGTTGTTTGCCACCGTACTGACATGCGAACCAACTGCGGGGCTCGTGCAGCGACGCTCCGTTGGCCGAAGTCAAGGTCGATCCTTGGTGGTAGATCAGCCGTCGCCAAAAGAGTGGATTGCAAGTCATGATCCGTGGTTTCGCCCAGTGGATATCATGGAAGGGCCTGCAGGAGAGATCTACATTGTCGATATGTATCGAGCCGTGATCGAACATCCCGATTGGGTCCCTAAGGAATTGAAAGAGCGTCCAGATCAACGTCATGGTGATCAACATGGCCGCATCTATCGAGTTGTTCGCAGCGATAAGGGCAAGGTAGATTCCGCTTTAAACGATTCCCTATCCGCCCCTCGAGATGTAGTTGGTTGGATCCGTCATTCGGATTCATGGAATCGATCGATCGGAGCGAGGATATTTTTGGAACGAATGTCCGCTAGGCAAGATACTACTCTATTGAAGTCGGTTCGCGGCATTGTTCTGGATGCGGGCTCAGCAACATCCAATGGTGGTGTAGCGACTGCTGCTTTCCTGTTGGGTGCCATCGATGCCTTGGATGAAGATTTGGTGTTTTGCTTGTTGAGTTCGGAAGATGCGGAGCGTCGTGAAATTGGATGGCGTGCATTGGGGGAGTCCACGAAAGCGTGGGGAAGGCGATGGGATTCGGCCGTGATGGAAACGATTGGTGATTTGGCGTCGACCCAGGATGAAGTGCGTTGTGCGTTGTGGTTTTACGCTCGCCAGCTTGCGAATTCTGACTTGGAAGATTCGATGGATGTCCGTGATTCGGTTGCCAAGGCTTCTGCCAACGTGCTCATGAAGCATGGCGATGATCGTCAACTTTGGATGGCCGCAGCCGCAGCCAATCGAAACGACTTGGAACGTTTGTTGGAACAGTATCGATTGGCGATGGCTGGTTCGCCGGATGCGTTCTTGGGGGTGGGGTCGCGTGAAGCGGTGGTGCGATTAGCCGGCCGAGTGGCAACCCAAACCAGTGAATCGTCGAATCAAGGCTGGTTGGCTCTTTGTGAAGAAGGTTTGCGTGTTCCGGCGAACGTTCAGGTCCGCAGGTTGTATTTCGCCATAATGGAAGGTTTTTTCGGAAGTGGCAAGTTGGCAACGGTTGCTGAGTCGGAAATCGAAAAGATCATTTTGTTTGCGGCCCAACAAGATTCAGATCCGGTCAATCAACAGGCTGCAGTCCGAATGCTTGCTTCGATAAACTCAGAGGCCGCAGAGAAGCTTTCCCTGGATTTGCTCAACAGCCAAGACGTTTCGCTTTCGAAAATGGCTATAAGAGTCTGTTCTGCTCACAACACCATGGAATTCTCGGATTGGCTCTTGGATCATTTCGGTTCAGCACTTCCCGAGCTGCGTTCCGAGATGTTTCAAGCGATTCGAAGCAACGCTAACCGGATGCTGCATTTTTTAGAGAGATTGGAAGCAGGGACATTTTCGATTCGGTTGTTGGATGCGTCGCAGGTACAGAGTTTGCGGACGATCTCGGACCCGTCGTTGGCGACTCGATTCGCTTCGGTTCTTGAATCCTCCCTGCAAACGAACCGTCAGAAGGTGGTTGAAGAATATGCCGACTCCTTACGAGCGATTCGAGCCGATGAAAGCGGAAGTCGTGGCAAGATGGTGTTCGGAAAGAATTGTGCTGCATGCCATCGCGTGAACTCTGTCGGGACAGCAATCGGCCCGGACATATCCGATTCGAGGGACCAAACCTTCGAGAAGTTGCTAATTTCTATCCTAGATCCAAATCGTTCGATTGATGCAAGTTATTTTCGATACATGGCCAGAACAGATGACGGCAGAGTTATCGAAGGACTGCTCAAGGATGCGAACTCCCAAACCCTGACGTTGTACGGGCAAAACGGCTCGACTGTTTTGGAGCGATCGGAGATTGAGGAGTTCAAGAGTTCGGGGGCTTCGCTCATGCCCGACGGTATGGAAGCCCAGATTTCCCCGCAAGAAATGGCGGACTTGCTTTGGTACATCAAAAACTGGCGATATTCAGAGGAGAAAATCCCAGTTCAAGCAAAGGTAGAACCGTGAGGGCTGGATCATGCATTGGTGGGGGAGGCTTCTTGTTGAATGGGAGTTCAAATCGACATGGGGTTGAAGTAGCATGGAATCGATTGAACTGCAGGATTTATTGGATATACGGGGGCATGGTGATGGCTAGAACTTTAATTTTGGCTCTTTTGGTTTGTTGGGCTGGATTGGGATCGATTCAGGCGGCGATCACAATCGATGGGTACACGGCGCCGACCAATGATCGATTTACGAATAGCAACAGCTTTATAGCGTCGCAATTCGATCTCAGTGGAATTGGTCGAACGAATGGCCAATGGGCTACGCTCATTGCTCCGAATGTTGTTGTTTCAGCATTCCATGCAAGGCCCGCAACAGGTTCGGTGGTCAGTTTTTATGCGTCGAATGATCCTAATGGCACTCCAGTGCAAAGAACCGTGACGGCAGCCAATCAAAAGATTGGATCGACGGATCTGTGGATTGGCGTGTTGGACTCGAATGTGCCGAACTCGATTCGTTCGTTCTCTTTTTCCAATACATTGCTATCGGGGGCTCCCCCAGTTGGCAGCGCCTTCTCGGTTGGGAATGCGGGGATTTTTCAGGGGGCGAATGCATATTTGGTCGGGCTTTCGCCGACATCGCATATCCCTCAGCAGTCGCAAGCTTTTGGGCGAAACCGAATCACGGGATACAGTGAAAATGTGCCATTTCTTTCGAATACGGACAACGACTCTTTGATCATGGATTACGACTCCAGTTCTAACGCCAACTGGGTGGAATACGAATCTCGCTTCGTGGGTGGGGACTCGGGTGCTCCGATGTTCGTAGAGTACTTCAATACAACAACCCAGAAGCAAGATTTGCTGCTGTTGGGTACCAACGCATTCGTTGCGAACAACGGTACTTTTAGCGGCATCAACTACATCGGAAATCAAGCGGCATTCATCAATAACTTTGTCTCGATCAGTGCGGTTCCGGAGCCCGCCTCCCTCTCTTTAGTCTTGAGCTGTGCAACGATCTTTATTGTGGGGAAGTACAATCGAAGGGCAAAGCTGCGTTGCTGATTTGCGATTCGCGGGTAGATTCTAGCCAGGCACTCCATGGCTCCCACTATGATTGAGCAAAGTTGGGGGCGTCGGAGGGAACCTGAGTTGAATCTCGATGGAATTGCTTATAGTTCATTTGTCCAGGAGCATGGATCGCGATGGTGAAGTTGGGTGCGCACATGAGTATCGCAGGAGGCTATTTCAAGGCCGTCGACTCTGCGGCCGAGTATGGAATGGACGTCGTCCAGCTCTTTACCAAGAACAATAACCAATGGGCTGCAAAACCAATTACCGAGGAAGACTCCTTAAAATTTCAGCAGTCGCTGCAACGAACCGGCGTCCAACGGCCGTTATCGCATGCGTCCTATCTGATTAACTTGGCGTCGCCGAAGGAAGAACTTTGGAACAAATCGATTGAATCCATGGTTGTGGAATGGCAGCGAGCGGAGCAGCTTGGGTTAGATGGTGTCGTGATGCACCCTGGTGCCTATGTGGAATCGACGCCCGAATTGGGACTGGAACGCATTGCAAAAGCGATCGAGATAATCCACGAGCGCGTTTCTCCTAAAAACGCATGGTTGCTTCTAGAAAACACGGCGGGGCAAGGTTCCAACCTCGGTTGGAACATGGAGCAGTTGAGCTGGTTGTTGGGACGCGCTGGGGGCGATCGAAAAGTCGGGGTTTGTTTCGACACTTGCCACGCTCATGCAGCAGGGTACGACATGTCGGTGGAGGATGGGTTTAAGGCTTGGGAAAGGGAAGCGTCGAAGCTGGGCGTGTTGGAGGCAGTTCGAGCCATTCATTTGAATGACAGCAAGAAAGGATGTGGCTCGCGAGTGGATCGTCACGAGCACATTGGTCTTGGAACTATTGGTCTAGATGGCTTTCGAAGAGTCTTGAACCACAAGCTTCTGAAAAAGTTACCGATGTATCTAGAGACTGAAAAAGAGCAAAATGACGAAGGGGAAGAGTGGGATGCCATCAACCTGCGAGTGCTTCGTGAATTGGTGGACTAACGAGCGCGATTGATCTCGTTGATCACAGCAAGAACGTCCAATGGGTCGATTCGTCCGTCGCGGTTCGGGTCAATGAATCCAAGCTCCAAGTCCTTTGCCGGATCCAGCAATCTTGGTCCGGTCGTATTGATTTCGTTGATGAGGACAAGCACGTCCAAAGGGTCGATCCCGCTTTGATTATTGACGTCGAAGGGATTGTTTGGATTGGTCCAAAATGCCAGATCATTGTCCGAAATAGCCAGATCAACGGAAGCAGCAATGACTCCAGGCCCGCTCGCCGAAATCCGAACATTTCGATTTCCTTGAGGAACGAAATCATTGACTACAGTGACCGCAAAAGGAATAGATCTTTGGCCAGCAGGAATGAAGACGGTAGGCGGCATCAAAAGTTGCGTAGATGCGTTACTGCTCAGCTGCAACGTTATCCCCCCAGTGGGTGCAGGCGAACGAATCGAGAGTTCGACTTGGGTGGTTCGCTTGGTGAGATCCTCTTCGATCAATAAGCTGGATTGTGGAACTAAAGTGACGGGTTGAAAGTCGGACACACTAAGGGTGGTTCTGCCGTCGGCATAGCCCCCTGCGGAGGCGGTGAAGACAACCGTTTGCGTTCCGTCGAATAGTGCATCATCGACCGCAGTGATTCCTACTGATGCAGTGGATGTTCCCGCTAAGATCGTAATCTCGCTTGGGACGCTCGCCTCTGTTGGGTCGCTGCCTGTTAGTCGGACTGTCAATGCTTGCGACGTATCCGAGTTGGAGCGTCGAATGGTCAAAACGGAAGCGCCCGCCCCAGCGTTTTCGACAATCGTGCTTCGATCTATTGTTATGGTAAGTTGTTCCGCATCGAGTACATCGACGGAAATAGTATTGCTGTTGAGAGCTCCAATATTCGCTGAAATCAGCACTCGAACGGTCCCATCTAGGATGGAATCGTCGACAGCTTCCACGGGTACTGCGATACTTGTTTGGCCTATGGGAATGGTGATTTGAGCTGGAAGTTTCAGTTCGGAAGAATCGCTGCTGACTAGCGAAACCGTGGATGCAACCGAGTTGTCGAACCCAATTCTTCGAATCGTGAGCGAAGCGGCGTTCAATCCGGCCGCCTCATTGATGGAATTGCGGTCGATCGCAAGAAGAACCTGGGGGGGAGGCCCTACGACGATATCGAATTGCTGCTGGGCGCTGCCCCCGTCGTCATCGACAACGGTCATGATCGCTCGGAACGTTCCTTCGCGTGCATACAAATGGCTTCCATTGAAAAAACCTCGTGTGCTTACGCCGGCCGAGCCTAAAGATTCGATGGTGGCGGAGCCGGTTGAATTGGGTGTTCCGTCGCCCCAGTTGATTGTGTACGAAAACGTCTCGGTTCGAGAAGGGGTAGCTTGAGCGGCTCCAAAACCTGCGTCGGTGAATTCTCCAATTCGGGGAAAACTCATCATTTTCCCAACGGTAGCCGATTGAGTTGCTTTCGCGACAAGGACGGGGACTGCGTTGGTGATGGACACGTTCCACGGATACGAGACGGTACCCAGGGTCGAGCCATTTAGAACGACGGAAGCGTTGTAAGTTCCGTTATCACCATAGGTATGAGACCCACTCACTTGGACACTTGGTTTGATCAATTGCCAGCCGATGTCTTGGAGCCCGGCTAAATCGAGTCGTGTTGGAAGTTTACGAACGCCTCCCGTTGTTTCGGGAGACATGGAAACCATTTGACCGTTGCTAGTAATGTTCTGTTGCCAATGAGCGGTATCCGCAAGAGGAACTGGCGATTGGCCGTAGACTGCGGTTGCGTTTTGGCCGGTGAATCCGCCGGAAACCTTTGCATTCCAGCTGGCACTTAGGCCGAACCCAAGCACGTGAAAGAGTTCGTGCGACGCCACACCAACAAAATCGAACTCGTTGGGATCCAAGCCTTCCGTGGTTGCGCCAAAATGCCAGTTTGCGGTAGATGCGAAGGCGATCGAGCCACCCCAGGGGCCAAAGTCGCTCGCAGGAGTTGCGAGAGCTCCGGTTTGTCCACGCGCTTGGACTGTGTTGATGAATGTTTGGTTGGGTGAGGAGACTTGGAAGCCACCGCGCTCACCTCTTCCCAATTCATTGGCATTGAGCGGCCTCCCACCAACGAAAACAAGGATTTCATTGGCTGCGATCGAAAGATTGTCTCGATTTTCTTGTGCTCCGGAAGAAGGATTCCGGAAGCGTGCAGTCCAGGTGCTGGATCCGCTTGGGGTGATCGCGAGCAGTTGGTCCGAGAATTTTTTGACGACCGAATTGGCGGTTTGCTGCAGCAGAGAGCGACGTTCTTGGGCTGCGAAAAACCCCAGAGAATCGAGAGAGTAGTCGAATCTGACGGTCAGGGGGCCTACCGACGGTTGCGTTCCCACAGTTGCAACTGAGGAAGTGCCATCACCCCAAAGGATCGATCCAGAAACCGCACCCCCAATCGCCGAGATATCAAACGTTTGGTTCAGTGAAAAAGCCTGACCTTCGGCTGTAAGAGGCAGACGCTCCGAAAGCCGTTCAAGAACCAATCTTCGCAATGAAAAACGAGCATTCTTTCGGGGCCAACGCAGTGTCCGCCCGGCGGTGTTTGAGTTCGGATGCGTCGACTTTGCTAGGAAGCGACGAAGCTTGGCCGGGAGCCAATGAGAAGCGAACAATGAGCAGACTTTCATAAATGGTTCTCTGAGTCGAATGGGTGATTGGACTGTACCCGCTCGATCGGCGAAACGAAAGGCAGAAAACCTAATGGGAAATGAGTTTGCTC
>CAITIF010000660.1 GCA_903892365.1 uncultured Pirellula sp.
GCATTGGATCGGTCCAACCCCACCCGATTCACTGGATCTGCATTGCGAACGCTATCATGGCTGCCGATCCGAAGACATGCTCGACCTGGAGCATCCCTATATGCTTCTGGATACGCCAGGCATTACCGACGACAACTTGGAGGCGGCCAAGATTGCGAAAGATGCTTTAGCGCTTTCTCCCATTAAGCTTCTAGTCGTGCGTCGTGATCAGCTTCGATCTGCGATTACCAGCCAGCTCGCTAACTTCACCGAAGGAGCGATCTGTGTCCCTGTAATCACATGCGTCCCTCTTCCTGAATTGGATACAAAAGCAGTAGGCAGTACCACGGGCAAATCGCGACTCGATGAAGATCTTCATCATTTTTGTTTGTCGATGCAGGGGAGCGCCCCCCGAACCAGATTCCTAGCACCAGTGCTGGTTCCCGATTTCGAAGCTGATGGTGATGAATCGAAAGTCGGTAAACGTTTTGCATTGCAGCTACAGGCTAGCTTGAAGGGAGAATCCTTGGAACAAATCGCAGCCACACGAGCCAACAGGCTTTCGGCTGCGACCTCCCGACTGCGGCACCGCGTTGGTCGACTTCTAGAAACACAAGTGCCTCAGTTATCAGCCGCCGTCGGCCGTTTGCGGTTGGAGGCGGATGCTTTACCGACCAAAGCAATCGAGGCGGTGTTAGGTTCGAAGAGTATCCTACACTCCGCAATCCGGAGCCGGCTTCGAGCGCAACTGATTGCCGAAACTAGCATGATATGGTTCCCATACCGAACGGTCCTGACCATTCTGGGTGTGACCCATGGCGCATGGGATCGACTGTTGCTTTCATTGAGCGGTAGCGTGCCGTCGATTTTTGGAACGTTCGTAGCCTGGGCCAAAAACATTCGGCAATCGAACAGCGTTCAATTGGAGCTAAACGAAGGAATACGCGATCGACTCAATCGTCAGATCCAGGACAGGCTTGAGCCCGTCCAGGCTCAGTTCCATCGCGCTGTCAAGCAGATGCGAGGAGCTAGCGACGAACCCACCAACCTGATTGCAACACCCACGATTCGACTTAGCGGAATCGAAGAACTCCAATCACGATCGAGAACGGTCTTCGAATGGGGCGTGGACCGAAACAAGAATTCCTGGCTAACCCTTCAAGTGTTCGGACTGGTCGGCTCCTTGATCTTTTGGATGCTGATGTCAGGACCCATCGTTGCGATCTATCGAGAGTATCTATCGGCAAGCTACGAAACATTGCTGGGCAATAATACCTCTGTCAATCGATTCCCGCATGCGAGCCCCAGCCTTTTGTTCACCAGCGTAATCATTTCTATTCTTCCGCTCATGATCTATTCGATGATTGTATTGAGCTGGAACCAAAGGGGCTCCAAAGTCAATCGCATCGCCGAGGCGATTTACGCAGAGGAACTACAGCTGGTGGAAGAACTGCAAGACACGGGCGTCATCTCCCTGCATTACGACGACGCACTTTTGGAACATGCAGAATTCTTAGTTCGCAACGAGCACCGGACCTAAACAGATCGCATCATTCTCGGAAACGACCGGGATTCAAGATGTGAAACGTCTAGAATCTCTCGCTGACGCTGGCTTTGAGATGCCAACCCTGGCAGCCTCCATATGGGTTCCTTTGGTCTTCGTTGCCTGGGCCGATGGCAATGCCGATGCATTGAAAAAGAAGGGGATCC
>CAITIF010000661.1 GCA_903892365.1 uncultured Pirellula sp.
AGATCGCCGAGATAGCCAGCACGGCTCATAACACGCGTACAGCAACTCAAGCTACTGTTCCCAGTTCGACGAACTCCCATGAAGAAAAGCAACCGATGCAGTATCAAGTGCGAATTCAGCTGAATGAATCAGACCGACTTGAGATGGAAGCTCAACAGTACATGTCCGGGTCGGCAGAGATTGTATTCCTTCGGCCAAGCATGTCCTTGTTCGAACTGGCAACGGAGTATTGCTTACGTAACTTTCGTTTGCGTTAACAGAAGCCTGCCTTCACTTGTTCCACAGGAACTTGATGCTACATCAGCTTGAGGCGACGGGCACTTGCTTAGACTGCAACTGGAGCGGCGATATGCGGATGGGGGTCGTAGTTTTGCAATGAAAAGTCCTCGAACTCAAACTCTAAAATGCTTGGTCTTGCATGGCTGATAGTCAGCGAGGGAGGGGTTTGAGGGGAGCGAGTTAATTGGGTTTTGGCTTGTTCGATGTGGTTGGTGTACAGATGAACGTCACCAAGCGTGTGCACGAAATCGCCAGGTTCCAGTCCTGTTGTTTTGGCCATCATCAGTGTTAGCAAAGCGTAGGACGCGATATTGAAGGGCACTCCGAGAAAGAAATCGGCACTCCGTTGATAGAGCTGACAACTCAGCTTCCCGTTAGCGACGTAGAACTGGAAAAGCAGGTGGCATGGCGGTAAAGCCATTTTGGGAACGTCAGCTACATTCCAGGCGGATACGATCAAACGTCTTGAATCGGGGGTGGTGCGAATTTGCTGTTCCACCTGAGTGATTTGGTCGACCACGCTTCCATCGGGGCATTCCCAAGATCTCCATTGCTTTCCATAAACAGGGCCTAGTTCCCCTGTTGGACTAGCCCATTCATCCCAGATGGAAACTCGATTCTCTTTGAGATAACGCGTGTTCGTTTCTCCCTTGAGAAACCAAAGCAGTTCATGAATGATGCTTCGGAGATGGAGCTTTTTGGTGGTAAGCAGCGGAAAGCCTTGACTTAGATCGAATCGCATCTGGGCCCCAAAGAGACTCAAAGTACCAGTTCCGGTCCGGTCAGACTTGGAGACTCCTTGGTCTAGGATTCTCTGCATCAGTTCAAGGTAAGGTCTTTCCATTTCGTTCGTCACTCTTGTTGCGTGTTCGAAGAATTGATCTTGCGAGCAGTCAGGGTCCAATGGCGATCGCTGGTCATCGAGACGCATGACGAATCCAGGCCTGCTTCGACCGCTAGGTTTTTCACTTCGTCAAGGCTAAGGGCTGCATGCAGGCTGTCTCGAAACATCTGACGGGCCGATTCGGATTCGTGTTTGGCATACTGCTCGACCAACGCATCTAAGGTTTCTTGGTCGCGCGGTCGAACTAGATCTCGCACGAACAGAAGACCGCCCGTTCGAAGCACTCGCAGAGCCTCTGGAAAAAAGGTCTCTAAGGTCGGTAAGTGATGCACGAGAGAGTTGCTGAAGACGGTATCAAAATAGTCTTTTTGAAAAATCAGTTTCTTGGCATCGCCCTGAGCCAGTTGAACACGATGCATCAACCCACCGACTTCAAGCCGATATCGAGCAAGTTCAAGCATCTCTCGGGATGCATCCATGGCCATGACCCGAACCAATGGATCGTTGCGACAAAGCTCGATAGGGATCAAAGCGGTTCCGGTTCCGATATCCAGGCAGTCTTGGCCTAACGTTCCGTAAGCGATCAAATCTTTGACAAACTGAGCGTTGACGCCCGAGTGGTCCATGGCATCGTACTCGGATGCTTCGGAATGGCTTTGAACGGTTTCCGCTTCAAGAATTCGATTTAGCAGCATGAGTCGGCAGTCGAGTCGTCCGATCCGCGGCGACGAGGGCCTGGGATTTCTGGACCCGTATGGGTGATTCGATTGTGTTGATCCACGAAGACGACACGTGGTTCAGGGATTCGAAATTCCGATCCGTTTTCCTGCGCATACCCGAAGGTGGCAACAATAACAACATCGCCAGGGCGGACGAGATGGGCTGCTGCGCCGTTGATGCAAACATCGCTCGAGCCGTTTTCGCCAAGAATGGCATAGGTTTCAAGTCGGGTACCACGTGTCACATTCCAAACCGCCACCGCCTCGAAAGGAACGATTCCGGCAGCCAGCAGCAAATCGGGTGGGAGCGTAAGCGAACCTTCGTAATGGAGGTCCGCTTGGGTGACGGTCGCTCGATGGATCTTGGATCTTAGAAATTTTCGGAACATGGCTAGATTGTGCCTGCCAATAGCCCTTCTCGCTAGCCGAACTAGGACTACTTTTTCTTAGCGGCCTTTTTTACTGTCTTTTTGGTAGCTTGAGC
>CAITIF010000662.1 GCA_903892365.1 uncultured Pirellula sp.
AGTGAGTGCCATTGGGCGCTAGCCGCAAAAGTGCGCATTTTGGCTTCCAGTCTTACTCTTACTCGTACTCAATGAAATGGTACTCGTGCTCGAAACATATCGATCGAGTACGAGTACGATAAAACCACGGCAGTTCTGGGATAACCAGGGCGGAAGAAGTTGAAGTTGAAGTTGAAGTTGAAGTTGAAGCCTGAAGCCTGCCCACTGCCCACTGCCCACTGACGACTGACGACTGACGACTGACGACTGCCCACTGCCAACTGACGACTAAAGTCAATCAACGCTCCAGTCGCTGATCCAGATAAACCAAATCGGGATAAGTAACCTCAACCAGACACAGGCCCTGCGGCGGGGCCGTGTGGCTCGAGGTATCTCGCGATTGCATCTGAAGAAATGTTTGCATCCACAGCGGGCTAAAGCGGTCCGAGCCGATGGTCCATAACGCCCCAACAATGTTCCGGACCATGTTGTACAAAAATCCATCCGCCTCAATCTCAATCCACAGATCTTGTCCATCCATCGACGGAAAGGCTTGGATGGTCAGTTCATACACCGTTCTGGTCGAACTTTTTCGAGGCGAACCCAAAGTCTCAAAGGACTTAAAGTCGTGGGTTCCGATCAAGTATCCAGCCGCGAGCCGCATTTTGTCCAAGTCCAGCGCCTTCGGGATCCACCAATGAAACCGATTCCCCATCGGATCAGGAACCTTGGCATTGCGAATCGTATAACGGTATCTCTTTTTAATCGCTTGCCGTATTGGGTCGAATGGAATCACCACCTCGCGACACTCTCGCACGACGATGTCGTATGGCAAAAAGCGATTGATCGCGGGAACCAATCGATCTGCCGGCGGGTTCCACGATTCTAAAACAAAGGATCCAATCTGGCCTGTCGCATGAACACCGGAATCCGTCCGGCCACTTCCTTGAACATGCACTTGCTCCGAAGTCGCCTTGGCAACTGCGTCGGCGATGACTTGCTGAACGGTTGGGGCGTTCGGCTGGATTTGCCATCCGCCATAACGAGTGCCGTCATAGGCAATTTTGATTGCGAATTGTCGACGCATGGTGGAATCTTTGAATTCAAATCCGGGCTTTTCGTCTCTTCAGACAAAAAACAAACCGATCATCGTTCCGATTTCGGACTCCATTCTTCATCGCGCTCTAAAAAGATCAAATGCTGCCAAGGGAGCTTGTCATACTCGCGAGCCACTTTAAAACCGTTCGCAAAATACTCTTTATAAATTTGTGCCTTGGGCATTTTATGTTCTGGACGGATTAGCACCGTCGGGTCCTCTGCCCGGAATTCGACCAATGCAACCAACCCGTTCGGTTTCAACGATTTCCGAATGGCCTCCAGCATTTGAACCGGGTGCGAAAATTCGTGATAAACGTCCACCATCAGAACCAAATCCACCGACGCTTCCGCCAGCTTCGGGTCCCACAAGTCCCCCAAAATCGTGTCGATATTAGGAATGTTTTGTTCGATCATCCGGCGAGAAAGTTCTTGCAGCATCTGAGGCTGAATATCCACCGCGATCACCTTTCCTGACGGACCAACCTTGGGGGCCATTTGCAGAGTGTGGTAGCCATCGCCACAACCAAGATCGCAAACCACCAAGCCCTCTTTCAATCCCAGTTGATCCAGCATCTCCTGAGGATTCTCCTCTTGAATCCGTTCGGGTCGGCTCAACCAGTCCATATGTTGGAACCCCATGGGGGACGCAATCCTTCGTCCAAGATACTTGGTCAACCCACGCGGTTCGGGCTGCGATTTCGCCGGCTTGGCACCGCTAGCCGAACGTCCTTGATTGTCCTCCTGAGCAACCGAGGGCTGTGAAAGAGCAATCAGCCCGGCTAGAGCCATAAAAAGGGGGGCGATAACCATGGAGACCACCTTGTGGGCTTGGGCAAGTTTGTGGGCTTGGGCCAGTTTCGGTGTGGGGTATTTCATCAACTAGTCCTCAAGCGGAAGGGGGTGAAAGGAGGGAAGTCGCGCGGACTCCAGGTAGGCTTCGAGAATGAAGTGGGCAGCGATTTTGTCCACTTGTTTCTTGCGTTTCTTGTGACTCAAGTCTGCATCGCGAAGCATACGGTTGGCCAGAGCGGTTGTGTAGCGTTCATCGAACAATCGCACTGGCAGGTCAGTGATGTGATTCAGCCATAAGGCGAAATCGCGAGCCTCGGTGGATTTTTGACTTTCCCGGCCATCGCAATGGATGGGCAAGCCGACGACCCAGCCCATGATTTGGTTTTCTGCAACCAGGCGTTGAAAGTACTTTGCGTCCAGATCGTCGCCGCGGCGCGAGTAGGTTTCGAGGGGGCTGGTCCATTTTCGGCTTGGATCGCAAACGGCGACGCCGATTCGAACGGTGCCGAAATCGATGCCAGCAATCCTGCCCGTTTCCGGCCATTCAAAGTTTCTGGTGTCTGGATTCCCCAAAACTCACAGCCTTCCGAAGTTAACTTGCTCTTCCAACTCGAACGTTCTATTGTCGCAACTTCGCGCTAGGCTGACCAGAGGTTACGCGAAACCAGGTCGATTTAATTATCCACACCGAACCCATGAGATTGAAAATGAAGCTCCTTTCACATCGCAATTTACCAAGATCGCGGCGGCATCTCGTAGGATTTCTGGCGTTTGGGTTGGTCTTGGTCCTGACGAGCTACAGTCGGTTGCATTTAGAAACCGCGAATGCTCAGGAGGGGTTCAATCCGAATGACGCGGAGCGGATGATGTCGTCCAACGTCGTCGAGTTGAAGGAGCAGTTGTATTTTGGTTTGCGGACATTCCGGCCGGAGCAGCGAGCCTTTTTGGACCAAGTTGTAGCCAAGGTGGAGAGCAAAGAGATATCGCGAGCGATGGTTAACGTGATTTTTCATTGGGCGCAGAAGCGTAATCCCAAGGTCCCGTTCCCCTATTTAGCGATCGCGCACAAGATGCTAGCCGAAAAACGGGGGGTAA
>CAITIF010000663.1 GCA_903892365.1 uncultured Pirellula sp.
CTCTACTGGCCTACTGGCAACAACGGTCCAAAGCGATCTAATAGCATCATGGCAAACACATTCAATCTACAAAATTGGTTCGGCAGTTCCGAACGAGCCCTTTCCACCGCCACCCAAGGAGAAGGTCCGCAAGGCAAACTTCCGTTGACCGATGAGATGCTAAAGACATGGTCGAGTGGCGATCTTTTCGGTTGGACTCAGAATGCCGGCATGGGTTGGGACATTCAGAAAATGATGGGGCCTCAATTCTTGCTCTTGAGCACCCAGGGCGGAATTCGGGCAGAAGATGGTAGCCCCATCGCCCTTGGTTACCATACCGGGCACTGGGAAGTTGGCTTGATGATGCAAGCCGCCGCGAAGTGGTTGAGCGACCGCGGTGGAGTCCCGTTTGCTGGCTTTGTGAGCGATCCCTGCGATGGTCGCACGCAAGGGACGGTCGGCATGTTCGACTCGTTGCCTTATCGAAACGACGCAGCGGTTGTTTTTCGTCGATTGATCCGTTCCTTGCCTACACGACGAGGGGTGCTTGGAATTGCAACCTGCGATAAGGGCTTGCCCGCCATGATGCTGGCTCTTGCGGGAAGTTCGAAGCTACCAAGTGTGATCGTTCCTGGTGGAGTTACTTTGCCAGCGAGGGATGCCGAGGACTTGGGCAAGGTTCAAACGATCGGGGCTCGTTATTCGCACGGAATGATCTCGTTGGAAGAGGCTGCGGAGGCTGGGTGCAAAGCTTGCGGTTCACCTGGGGGGGGCTGTCAATTTCTGGGAACCGCCGCAACGGCCCAAGTGATCGCCGAAGCGTTGGGCATGACCGTGCCGCATGCCGCGTTAGCTCCTAGTGGTCAGCCGATTTGGTATGAAATGGCTCGTCAGTCCGCAGCGGTTCTTTGGGATCAACATCAACGCAAAGCGACTCTACAACAAGTTCTCACCGAAGACTCGTTCTACAATGCAATCGCGGTCCATGCCGCCTGCGGTGGGTCAACGAATCTGCTGCTGCATGTGCCCGCCGTTGCCTTTGCAGCGGGATTGCCCAGGCCATCGCTGGAGCTTTGGGACGAGATCAATCGCAAGGTAACGCGATTTGTCGACGTGCTCCCGAATGGGCCTCAGTACCATCCGACGGTTCGTCTGTTCATGGCGGGTGGAGTGCCGGAAATCATGTGGCACCTTCGCGAGCTGGGAATCGCTCGGTGCGATGCTAAAACGGTTACCGGGATGACATGGCATCAAATCTTGGACTCTTGGGAAAAGTCAGATCGTCGCAACGCCCTTCGAGAAATGTTGCGGGAACGGGATGGAGTCGATGCTGACGAAGTCATCATCCCACCGCAAAAGGCAAAGGCCATAGGGTTAACGAGCACGGTTTGCTTCCCAAAAGGAAACATTTGTCCGGACGGCTCAGTCATTAAGTCGACAGCCATCGACCCGTCGGTCATCGACGCCGATGGCATCTACCGCAAAACAGGTCCTGCGCGTGTCTTCACCACCGAGAAGGAGGCTGTCGCGGCAGCCAAGGGACAGCACGAGCGGCCGCTTCAGCCTGGAGACATTGTTATTCTGATTGGGCGAGGTCCTATGGGGACAGGGATGGAGGAAACGTATCAGTTGACGAGCGCCTTAAAACATCTCGAATATGGCAAGCACGTAGCGGTCGTTACCGATGCAAGGTTCAGTGGTGTCAGTACGGGTGCTTGTATTGGACATGCAGGGCCGGAAGCCCTTGCGGGTGGACCTATCGGGAAGCTTCGCGATGACGATCGAATTCGAATCGAGATCGATAGGACAACATTGCATGCCTCGGTGAACTTCGTTGGCTGTGAGGGGCGTGAGTTCTCGCCGGAAGAAGGCGTTCGAATCTTAAGTGACCGTTCTCTTCATCCAGGGCTTCGGCCGGACGAGCGACTTCCTGATGATACGCGGCTCTGGGCAGCTCTTCAAAAGGTGAGTGGCGGAACTTGGGGCGGATGCGTTTATGATATCGATCGCATTCTGGAAGTGCTCGAAGCGGGCTCAAAGGCGTTGTCCAAGCCATGATTCTGTTGCTCGATAACCACGATAGCTTCGTGTACAACCTGGACCGCTATCTCAAGCAACTTGGGCAATCAACACTGGTGGTTCGAAGCGACGCGATCACCTTGGATGCCATCCTTCGGCTCGACTTGGACGCGATTGTGATCTCTCCAGGCCCTAAGGCTCCCGACGATGCTGGCTGCTCCATGGAAGTCGTGCGTCGTCTCTCGAATCAAATTCCAATCCTTGGCGTTTGTCTTGGGCACCAAGCGATCGGACAGGCGTTCGGCGGGGATGTTGTGCGGGCGAACCAGCCGATGCATGGCAAAAGTTCGATGATTGAACACAACGGAAGTCGGTTGTTTCAAAACATCCCCAATCCGTTTCAAGTGGGCCGATACCATTCCCTTGTCATTGATCCTGAAACACTTCCAGAAAATCTGAAAGTGACCGCATGGACGTCAGACCAAACCATCATGGCGATCGAACATACGTCGATGCCTGTCTTCGGGGTACAGTTTCACCCCGAGTCGATCTTGACCGAGGATGGATACCAGTTGTTGACCAACTTTTTAAAAGCTGCTGGCCTTCACGCGAAGCCCATTCCCAAAAAGGATTTGATGCTTCGCCCAAAATAGACACAGAATAGAGCAGTATCGCGTCGTAGAGATACCACAACGCTTTGGACTTGCTTTAGCGTTTGGAAATGGCTGGCATATTGAATAGAAGGTAGGTGCCGCTCTTTCCTGCCACGGCGATGTCCATTCGCTGATCGCCATTCAAGTCACCTGTCGCGATTTGAAGTCCAACACCGACGTGACCTTGTTCGATGATTGACTTTTTGAATTCGCCGTTAACCAGTTTATAGAAATTAATTTCTGGCATATCCTTTCCGCCTGGATCACCACCGTTGTGAGCGAAGTAACGTTTCCCGCTGATCAGTTCGTCGACACCATCGCCATCCAGATCGGCAAGCGCTAGTGCGTGAGGTTGCGAGAAGGCCTTGTCGATGATTCGCTCTTCGAACTGTAGCGAGCCATCCGCTTTGGGTGCGAGCTGTTTCCAAAAGAACAAGCCGTAGTCGTGTCCAGCGCCGATCAAGACATCGTTTTTGCCGTCCTGATCGATATCACGAACCAACATGGGGATGCTGCCTTGGATGTTCCAGTCTGGATGATATGCCCAGGTTTGTCCCCAAGGATCGGTGGCTGGTTGTTCGTACCAACCGGAACCGATCAAAATATCGGTGCGGCCGTCGTTGTTGATATCTCCTGTGCCCATTCCATGCTGGTTGCTGGCCTTGCTGATCACGACTTGTTCAAGGCGGTAGGCGGCCTTCGACTCGGGAGCTGGGTCGGATTTGATAAATCGCCAAACAATCATTGGATTGGATTTGTTCCAGCTGTTCACTACCCATTCGTTCATTCCGTCGCCATCCAAATCGGCCATCAATTGCGCTTCATTTTCAGTGGCTTTGGTATCGACTAGAAGATGGCGTTTCCAAGTTTGTCCCAGCCGCATTGCCTCGGGACCTGGATTCTCGAACCAAGCGACTTCGGTTGGAATAAACGAACCGGCGATGACGTCCATACGGCCGTCTTGATTCACATCCATCAAGAAGTCACCGTTGCTTTGAACGTAACCGTTCCAGTCTTCAATCAGTCTGAGTGGTCTTGGCTTGAAGTCGGGTGCTGGATACCAATTGCGCCCTGCAACCACGTCCGCTTTACCGTCCCCGTTCATGTCGCCTATCGCGCAGCCTTCGTTGGAATCCAAAGTAAGTTGTTCAATTTTCCAGGAGATGTCTTGTGCGGAAAGTGGTGCTGTCAAAGAACCATGGGTGGCAATCCCCATAGCAAACAGACACAAAGCCAGAGCATTGCGTTTCATGAATGTACTCAGTTCAGGAGAGGTTGGGTCGGCAGGTAGGACGTGAGCGGCGTAGTCAGCTTCACCCTTGTAGTATAGAAGGATCCCGCGTTACTTCTACCACCTTTGGCGAAAACACTCGTATCGAAGGAGTGCGCCATGGGCCTAGGAAGCAAGGGGTTGCAGAAGGCTTCGCTTGCCATGGATTCCCCAGGGTGTATGTTTACACCGCGATTTAGTTTCAGAATAACGTTGGATTGGGTGGGCGATGGCAATTACTTGGACCGAAGAGAATGCGTTTCAAGAACGGATCAATACTTGGACTCACGCTTTCGGATTCCTTCTCAGCATCCCGGCCGGGGTTGCTTTGGTCGGCTTGGGGCTACAGAAATCTAGCCTGATGGCATTGGCTTGCGTTGTTTACGCTGCGAGCCTATCCGCGATGTATTTGTTCTCGACCCTTTCGCATGCGGTTCAGTCGCCGGACTTACGGCATCGCATCCGTTCCTTGGACCAAGGGTTCATTTATGCCTTGATCGCAGGCACGTTCACACCGTTGATTGTTGCGTTTTTGGAACCATGGATGTGTTTAGGAATGTTGTTCTTTGTTTGGCTTTCGGCGGCAATTGGGTTCTATTCCAAGGTGTTTTCCAAACACAGAATCGATAACATGGCGAGCTTGAGTTATTTGCTTTTGGGATGGATTCCTGCCATGGTTCTCATGGGATTTGTCCCGGTTTACTGCTTTGCGTGGATGCTGTTGGGAGGGGTTCTTTATTCCGCCGGGGTATGGTTTCTTCAGAATGACCATCGATCGCTTTTTCACCATGCCATTTGGCATATCGCCGTGATTGTGGCCAGCGCTTGTCATTATGTGGCCATTTGGGTCTTTGCGGCGACGACATCAACCTGACGATTTTCCCAATTTTGGAAATTCTGAAAAAAAGTTGCACGGATTGGGATGTTGGCTGTCACTAATCTAGACAACGCCCAACATCCATTTTTTTTATTAGCAACTTCCATGAGACTCACCTTACGAACCCTTTTAGCCTACCGAGATGGCGTTTTGGACCCCAAGGACGCCTCGGTCCTAGAAGCAAAGATTCAAGAAAGCTCGACTGCCCAGCAGATTTCGCAGCGGATTGAGCAGGACATGCGAAATCGGAAGATTGCCCCAATTCCGGTTGATGCCCGCGAATTCGGGTTCGAAGCAAACCGGGTCGCCGAGTTTTTGGACGACACGATACCCACGGAAACTCTTCCAGAGATGGAGCGTCAGTGTCTCGAAAACAGCATGTTGCTGTGCGAGATCGGTTGTTGCCACCAGATTCTCTCTCGTGCCTTAACGATCCCCGTGACGATTTCGAATTCTCTGAGACAACGAGTTCGGAATCTCACGTCTCAACCGATTTCTCACTCTGGCAATTTGACTCGCATCCTGGAGAATCATGGTCAGCTGCGACGGTTCGATCCGGCCAATGTACCATTGGCAAACGCTAACGCGGCCTCTTCCGAAAATCGCTCGGACTCTCGCGAATCCATCAGCTCACTCAAGATTCCAGGCAGCGAGCTTCGGCCATCCGGCATCGAGTTGAATGATGGGCTTGGTCGGCAAGTTCCAGAATACTTGATAGGCAGCGATCGAACTTGGATGAAGCGGGCGGCAGCCGTCTCGCTGCTGTTGGTCGCTTTGGTCTTGGTCGGAGCCTATGCGATTGGTCCGATCGGAAGAGTCCAAGCGTTGCTCAAAAAAGCAGACCGCAGCAATTCGGTTGATCAAGCAGCACCTGCCGTTGTGCAAGCAGAAGCAGATGCACCGAAAGTTGAAATCCCCAAGGCTGAAAATAAGGTGGATGCCCTCAAGCCCCAGCAGGACGCACCCAAAATAGATGTCCCTCCCACGAACGAGAGCATCGAGCCACCGACTCCAGCGGAGCCTGCTGTGAAAGTCGATGTCGGAACAGGTGATGCAATGTCGGCTGGCGATGCAATGGTGGCTGGAGTAGAAGATCCCGCATCTCGCCCCGAAGTCATCGCAGAAAAGCCCAACATGTCGTTGGAGATAGAGAAGGAGACAGTTGGCTCGAACGATTTGGAAACCTCTCGGCCTGAGCCTGCTTCTGCATCGCCAAGAATGCAATGGTTGCCGTTGACCAAAGAGTCGGGGGCCTCCATTGTGCTTCAAGGTACTGTTGAACCTCAAACCAACGTCGCATCCTGGGTTCGGATGAATGCGGGCCAGTTTGTAGAGGTTGGGCAACGCTTGGTCGTTCCACCGTTGCAACGCACTGAGATCAATATCGAGCCTGGATTACGTTGGTTGAGCGCAAGCGAAAACGAACTGGAGCTGTTACCGGCCAAGGAAACGTCATCGGCGCAGCGACCACGCATCGCTTTTACGAGTGGAAAGGCCATCGTTTTCGCAGCCCCGGGGGCTCTGTCGCTGGAGCTTGAGTGCCATGGACTTGGAATTACCATTCAATTCGCTCAGCCAGATTCAAGCATGGCCATCGAAGTGGTCACCACTTTAGTTCCGGTGGAAGAGGCTGCTCTGGCGGACGGAAAGCTGGAAACTAGTTCGGTGGTTCGGTTGTTCAGTGTTGAAGGGGAGCTGGAATACACGATTGCGAGAGGAGACGCGCCCAAGGCACCTTCGGATCAAGGAACTTTGAGTGTAGGTCAATACATTCAAGCAGAAACAGGGAGGGAGATCGCAAGAAAGGAACTAAAAGAAGCACCGAACTGGTTTCGATCGAGCGTTGATCGGCCGATCGACCAGCTCGCAATTGCGGATTTTCAAAAGGTCATGAATGAATGCCCTGCCAATCAGATCGATGCGGAGCTTCAGAAGCTGATGGGGCGCCGCCAAGCGGAAATGGTCGCTATTGCCGCCAGGACACGAATGATGCTTGGCGATTATTCGCAGCTTTTCTCGGCAGATGGCGTTTTCAACAGGAAAGACCTGAGAATCCATTGGCAAACCTTGTTAGGGCAGCTGATCCAATCCCTTGGGCTCGAACCGAATCGGGCGAGGTTTATCGAAAGAATTCGTGAAGATTTGCCAGCTCGCGCCAACTCAATTTTGATGTTGCTTGTGCCAAAATCGCAATCGCAATTGACTGCGGGAGCAGATAAACTATTGGTTGAAAGTTTATCTAGTTCATTTATCGACGAGCGAATTCTTGCCATCCAGCAGCTCGTTAGCATCACGAATAAAAGTTTAGGCTATCAACCGGATAAAAGTCCGACAGATACCATTCCTGCTTGGCGAAAGGCTCTAAGCAAGAATGAGATCCGATATGCCGAACCGAAATCTGCCCCCAAGGAACCTAGCGAATGATTGCGCCTTCGAATTTCAACGGACACTCAGTGAAAGCAAGTTTGTTGTTTGCAAGCCTATTCATTGCTTCCGTTTCGATGGCCCAGGACGCGGTCGTGATCCAGAGCGGAACTCCGGTCATGGTCGGTGAGGGTGGCGTCGTACTCAGTCCCGGCTTGCCTCCAGGGGGGATGGTCCCCGGTGCGATGCCGCCAGGGCAATCTCCACCACCTGGGACGGCCCCCCCTGCCAAGGGTGACGCGAAACCTGCAGGTGCCGATACTAAGGGGTCTGCAGAGCCGATCAAACGAAAAAGCGAGCCGCCAGATCCGCCGAATAAGCGAGAGTTCGATGTCAAGCCTGATGAGCAGGGGATGCTTCAATTTCAATTTCGGAATCAAGGTTGGCCGGAATTGATGCGTTGGCTGGCGGAAGTTTCTGGGATGTCGCTCGATTGGCAAGAACTGCCAGGGGATTACCTCAACATTGCGACCCAGCGCAAGCACACGTTGGAAGAAGCTCGCGATCTCTTCAATCGGCATCTTCTCGCCCGAGGCTTTACGATGCTAGAGTTTGATGGAACCATCCAGGTATTAAAGACGAAAGGGATCAATGCAGCGCTCGTTCC
>CAITIF010000664.1 GCA_903892365.1 uncultured Pirellula sp.
CTTCTGCGGGATCTTCTTGATAATCCAGCGTCCGAAAAGCAGACCTAAAATAACAACTGGAGCTAATGTGAGATTTAGGGACAATGTTCTTTGATCGATCAGGCCAAGGTTCAGGCTGAACGGAACTTTGCTGATGTTCAAGATTAAGAAGAACCAGGCACTCGTGGCGACCAATTGCATTTTCGGCAAAGCAATGGCCAATAAGAACAAGGCTACAATTGGACCAGCCGCATTGGCCAACATGGTCGTGATGCCCGTGGTGATACCCATGAACCAAGCAAACCAAAGTGAATGCGGAACCTTCTCCATCAAATCGGGACGCCACATCCGAAACAACTGCCCGGACGTCAGCGCCAAAATGATGATCCCGATTAATGGCTTAAATGTCCGTTCATCTAGCCAGGATAGCAGCCACCAGCCTATTACCACACCTATTAAAGCAGGTGGTAGCAGTTTGCGGACATAGTTCCATAGCACATCTTTGCCTACCAAATAAACTGCGCAGATGTCGCCAATAATCAATAGGGGCAACAGAACTCCCGTCGACAACCTCGCCCCAAACACCCAAGCAAATACGATCACATGAACCATGCTGACGCCCGATAGACCGCTCTTGGCTACGCCGATGCCAAACGCCCCTAACAGGAGATAGCACCAGCTTTCGAAGGATAGCTCGAACATGGTTCAGGTATCTTTCGAAAACGGAGGGACATCAGGGAAGGATATGTGCGTTGTGTGAAGTTTAGCAAACTGAGTGCAAACCGCGAGACGCACTGAGCCGATCTGTGACAATCCCAGTAAAGTACACTATAATGTTCACCGCACAAATAGCGTGTTGTGCGTGTCATTATTTTCTCTCAAAGGAGATTCTTTATGAAGCTTGCCACATTTGTCATGTCAGCGGTTCTGGCGTTAGGTTTTGTGTTCCAGTCATTGGTTGTCAGTTATGCAGCCGATGGTCTTAAGGTTGGAGCTGATTGCCCTGACTTTGAAATGGAAGGGACGGATGGAACAAAGTACAGTTTGAAGGATATGGTCGGAAAGAAGGCATTTATCATCGCTTGGTACCCACGTGCCTTCACGGGTGGCTGCACCAAAGAATGCCAATCGATGAAGGAGCATGGTGAGGCCCTAAGGAAATTCAACGTTGCCTACTTCACTGCAAGTTGTGATCCTGTGAGCAAGAACCAGGACTTTGCAAAGTCACTAGGTTTGGATTATCCCATCTTGAGCGATCCAGATGGTAGTGTGGCTAAGAAGTTTGGTATTGCCAAAGTTGGGGCCAATCCGACTGCCAATCGAGTTACCTTTATCGTTGGCAAAGATGGAAAGATTTTGGCCATCGATGACGCTGTCAAAACCGCTTCTCATGGTCAAGATCTCGCCAAGAAATTAGAAGAGCTGGGCGTCGAAAAAGCCGAGAAGTAAGCAGCGATTGATTTCAGTTCGAAGGCTTACATTCCTCGCGAGTGTAAGCCTGAGATATCCGGTTGTTTGAGCGACCGTCAAGTTTATGGGCGACCGCTTGCACCTTCAGGTTTGCGAAGAATGAACATTACCGTTGAAACCGGATTCATAGAAACCGGATCCTCGAGTGTCGACTTTTGTTTGTTCTGACGATTTGCTAAAGGCACTGCAGCGCCACGTGGTTTAGCTCCAGCAAACTCATTGGCTTTTGCTTGGTCTTGCAAGCCATTTTGAACGGCTGTTGCGATACCAAACACTTCTTCTCCGTCATCTTCGAATGGTACAGATGCTTCCAAGCGAGTGACAACATCTTGGCAGGGACCGTCCATGCTGAGATCAAAGTACAGGCTGGGATACTCATCAATGCGTTCGAATATGTCTTTGATGGCATTGTCGATTCGAGCTGCACGAGCTTGAATGAACACCAACTCTACGTCGCCACTATTCTTGTTCAAGATTGGGTCTGCTGGGTTGGAGTCCGTTCCAGATTTCGATACGAGATTGCTATTTTCTAAAGCTTGGTTCAACGATTCATCAGCCACGATTGGCTGCTCGTAGCGAATGCCGTATTCATTTAGGATTCGTGAGAAAGATTGATTCTCCCACGCTTCTTTGGTCAGGGTCACATCGACAACCATCAAGACGTTGAGCGTCTCTATGCTGCCCCCAGCGCTTGCCAAGTTGTTGAGCATTGCTTGGTTATCAGGCGTTGGACTTGGGACATCGACTACATCGGGCTTGATTGGGACGTCTGGGGTTGGTGCATCGCTCGTCGCCACATTGGACATGTCAGGCTTGGATTCAGTAGTTGTCGCATCTGTTGCGGCAGAGTTGGAGGCACTGATATTCGATTCTAATGCCGGCTTAATCGCCGCATTACCAGCGTCTGCTATTTGAGTTTCATTAGGCAGTGTTGGCTGCTGTGGAATGTTCGTCTCTGGCTTGGTTTCTGAATCTGCGTTCGTAGGCCTGTTATCTTGTACCAATTGATCGGATTGGTTAGTTGATGCACTATCCTGAGCTTGCCACCAAATCGTACCGGCGATCAAAACCGCTGCCGCTGCAGCCGCATAAGCCCATGTCCAACGCATCGACCTTTCAGGAGCCGTTGTAGGGATCGATGTGGCAGCTGAACTCGCCAAAGCAATTGAGGGAACTTCTTCGACGGAACTGCTCTCTTCCCGATGACTCTCTGCCAATCGAATAGGATGATTGGCTGGTAAGCCAAGGCGGTCTGCCTCTTCTTTAGCGGCAGCCAAAACCCGGGCTGCAAAGTTATCAGGCAAACGATAGGTTTGGGATTGAAGCAGTGCCTTCCGAGCTTCACGCATGATACGAAGCCGCCGAGCCGCTTCAGGATCGCTTTGGAGTTGAGACTCCAATTCTAGCGTTTCCTGCTGGCTTAGCTCCCCATCCAGGTAGCAGCTAATCAGCTCGTCTAGTTGCTCGTTGGTCACGACAACACCCTTTTGGCCGCAATCATGCGGCTCTGCCCAAAATACGAAAAATGCCCTGCTTGGCCAACTGTCATAGATATCCTATCCGACCAGCGGTCAGGAGTCTCGTCTTGGTCCCAATTATCGGGTGGACAGTTGGTTTGCTGCCATTCAGATGCATGACAACCTGGGAAAGTTCCGTGAGAATCCGATCCGGATTTCGAATTGGGACCGATTTTGAAGAAATCGTGTGGGGAATCTTGGGTACATTCCCCCCGGAATAAGTGTTTTGTTAGTTGTTTTGGCGGTCGTCTATTGCCAAAGGTGGTGTTTTTGGCTGCCGACTGGATTCCAGATAAGCTTCCAAAATGATGTGGGCCGCCAATTGGTCTAGTCGTTCTTTGCGTTTCTTTTGGGTTAGTTCCATCTGGTCCAGTAAGGCGGAGGCTTGAGCAGAGCTAAAGCGTTCAT
Organism: uncultured Pirellula sp.; assembly: GCA_903892365.1. Classification (GTDB taxonomy): domain Bacteria; phylum Planctomycetota; class Planctomycetia; order Pirellulales; family Pirellulaceae; genus JBKCUI01. The sequence continues at coordinate 3,375 of CAITIF010000664.1, forward strand.
CGAAGAGTGTTACTGGAAGCTGAAAAGTGACCCTAAGCCACGCGGCAAATTCTCGTGCAGCGGCGGAGATTCGGCTTTCTTTTCCGTCGTTGTGCAGAGGCAGGCCGACGACAAAACCGACAAGCCGCTCTTTGTGGATCAGTTCGCGGAAATACTTTTCCTCTTTGCCCGGCTGACGGTTCCAAGTCTCGTAGGGACTGGTCCAAGTTTGGCTTGGATCACAAACAGCTATTCCGACTCGAACAGTTCCTAGATCGATCGCTGCAAGCCGTCCCTCGCTCGGCAACTCGTCCGATTCGAACACTGCGTCGGTTGAGCTAGTGTTGTTTTGGGGCGATGAGTTTGGGCGAGGATTTTTGGACGTCATCACGATTAGAGATAAGAGATCATTCCGGCTGCTTCAAGTCGCTTAACCACTTCGCGCACCCGTTCTTCTTGATTCTTAGGAGCAACGAGTGTCGCATCTGGAGTATGGACCACAATAGTTTCATTCATTCCTATGGTCACGATCAGATGATCCCCTTCACTGCGAATGATCATATCTTTCGAGTCGATGTTGAGGAACTTGCCTTGAGCTGTGTTGCCCTCGTTATCGCTTTGTCCCAGGCGTGCCAATGATTGCCAGCTTCCTACGTCATCCCATGCAAAAGGAGCTTGCATGACGAGCACATCGCTGTAACGTTCCATGACAGCGTAGTCGATCGACTTGCCTTGGATCTTCTGGAATTCCTCAGCAAAGACGTGAGGAAACTGTGTCGTTCCGATCGACTCACCAATTTTTGCAATGTGCGAATACATCTCAGGTTCGAACGACTTCAGCGCATCCAAAATCGTTTGAGCCTTCCATACGAAGATACCGCTGTTCCAATAGAATTCGCCCGAAGCGACATATTCTTGGGCGGTTGCGAGGTTCGGTTTCTCACGGAAGCGACTTACTTCGTAAACGCCTTGTGTGACTTCGTTACCGCGTTGGATGTAGCCGAAGGATTCGGCTGGGTAGCTAGGACGAATTCCAAAGGTGATAATTCGCGAAGGTTTTTCTTCAATCAGTTTTTGAGAAGCACGCAGGGCGTTTTGGAAATCGAATTTCGTTTCGATCACATGATCGGATGGCATAACGACCATGATGCCTTCCGGATCTGCAGCCGTCACCAACGAGGCCGCAATACCAATGCAAGGGGCTGTGTCGCGTTTGCAGGGTTCCCCCACAATGTGCTCGGCAGGTATATCAGGGAGTTGCAAGCGGATTTCGTCAACCAACTGGTGGTTTGTCAAGACGAGAACATGCTCGCTGGAAATAAGGCCACCCAGTCGATCGAATGTGGTTTGCAACATCGTGCGGTTGCCGACCATCGCCAGCAATTGCTTTGGTTTCAATTGACGACTTGCAGGCCAAAAGCGTGTACCAGAACCACCCGCCATGATTACTGCGTGCAGCATCCCCAAGAAACCCTCACGAGAGTTAACCAGAAAACTATTCACAACAAACTCAAAGTCTGTTGTTCCGCCTGTGACATTTTGAGCTCAACAAAGTGGGAGTTCAAAATGCCGATGAGTTCAATGTGACATCCTACATTAATCTACTCTATGGAATCATGGATTCCTCTATCTAGGTCGGCATAATTCGGTGCAAATCCTCGACGCATCATGAGTAAATCGAGAGTATCAAGCGAAATACGTATCGCTGGAAATAAGGAGCGGTTTTTCGACACGTCGCTGTACTTCTGTTGCATCGAGTGCCCATGCGGGATGGATTTCTACCTTTACACCGGGCGCAATGGTGCATCCTGCAGACTTTAGCCATTCACTGTGCAACGTGATCAGCGCCGCTTGTGTTGCCGCAGGTGTGTCGGTGGGGGCGCCATTGGCATTTTTTACAGGAGCAAAGACTTCGCGTGCGTCTCCCTCTACGGCAATGGCCTGTTCTGCCAAGGGAAGCAGGTCAAAAATGAACCGTTCGAACTTGATGGCATTTGGCGTAACGGGTTGGATCGATTGGCCATCCGCAGCAACATGCGGCACCGGTTTTTTAGCTCGGTGAAATGGTAGAGCGTCGGCATGTTCACTGACTCGCCGCAGAAAGGCGACATCGAAGACATGGACAGCGATGTTGCCTGCCCATAACTTCAGCGTTCCATCTGGGTTGGTTTGTTCCGCAAATTGTGAGGGCAAATCGCTGTATTCAATAATCTGAACCTTACCATCGATGGAAACGACATTACCCACTTTTTCAAGGGCAAATCGCTTTTGGACCACTTGGGTCGTCATCTCACTACGAGCCAAAATGTGATATCCCATCAGCTCTGCATCCGCTGCGGGAACTAATGGATTATCAACCTGAGCATAAAAGAAGTAGTCGATCCCTTGGTGGGCGGCCTGTTTAAGTAAGCTGTGTCGATTGAGGGCTGCCAATAGTCCGCCATGACCATCGGGGCTCAGGGCAATTTCTGACTTACCCGCTAACAAGATTTTACCGTTCGTCGCGTCAACTGCAGGCATCGAGCCTTGGCAAAAAATCGTCAATTCCTGAGGGCTCAAGCCGAGGTTGTTGTGCCGCAAAAAGAATTCTCGCGTTTCTTGGTCCGTGGCAGGGCTGGTCATGATCAGCATTGGGATTTTCACCCCATATTTTTTCCCCACAGCTCGCAAGCGATCGACATGCATTTCGAATAATGTGCGTTCGCTCAAAGGGGCAATTGGGAAGAGGCCTTTGGGATGATCGAAGCCCAAACGTGTCCCCTGCCCTCCAGCAGCCAATATCATCGCTACGCGACCACTGCGCAAGGCTTCCTCACCCGCCTGACGAGCCGCGACCGGCGTGATTCGAGCTTGTGTATCATTCCAGCGAATCGCTGGTGGAGCCTGTGCTTTCGCAGCCAACTGGGCCCAATCCGGAGCATAATCAGAACCCGTCGTAAGGCGATGCATCATTGCAAAATCAATATGCTGAAGCTGCTCCAGCAGTTGATGCTTTTCAGATGTGCTTAAAGAGTCCCAAAAAGTGAGTAGATGGAGTTGGTTGTACCGTCCTAATTCGTTGCGCAGTGCATCGGGTAATGTAGGCTCGGACATAACAAACATCTTTCCAGCAATACGGGGCGAAATGAAGACCAAACAACCCGCTCCGTACTATCGCATTGAATGTTACGGTTATAGCGGCTGCATCAAAACGAGCAGTTTTCAACGCCAAAGCTTACCACGCAATTTTGGGGAAACTGGAAGGAGCTGGTGAAGCTTTTACGAATTCGCCGATTCGAGCGGCAAGATGTAACGATGGGGCAGAGAATTACATTTTCTCCAGCATCGCTTCCCAAAGCAGCGTCACATCACTAGTAGATTCTTGTGCTGCTTCTCTATTGAAATTGATTTCGATTTTGGCACCGAGTGGTTGGCACTGGAGAATTCGTACCGAATCCACGCGATCATCTTCGCAATCAGCCAAAAGTTCGGGAGATGATAAAAAAGGAGGCATGAAGGCCAA
>CAITIF010000665.1 GCA_903892365.1 uncultured Pirellula sp.
TCCACTACCGAGCCAACTTCCTACAAGACTGGACCATCAATGCGGATGTTCCGCAAGGTGGAGCTGCGACCTGGCGTCTTGACGCGGAAGCCGCCGGCAGCGGTGTTACTGGGGACTTGCTCGCGCATTGCATCGATACTGCGATTTGGCTGAATGGATCGATCAAGGACGTCTCCGCGGTCACAGAAACTTTCGTGAAAGAACGAATGCACGCGGAAACCGGTAAGATGCAAAGTGTAGGGATCGACGATGCTTGTTCGTTCTTCTGTCACTTTGGCAACGGTTCGCTAGGACTGTTTGAATCCACCCGATATGCTCGAGGCCATAAGGCCTTGTACACCCTGGAAATCAACGGCGAAAACGCAAGTATCGCTTGGGATCTGCATGATCTGCATCGGCTCAAGTATTTCGATCATTCGGACGAGTCGATTGTACGAGGCTGGAGAAGCATTCACGTTTCTGACGGGAACCAACCTTACATGGGCAATTGGTGGGTCCCAGGTCTTCAAATTGGTTATGAGCATTCGTTTATCCACCAAGTTGCCGACTTCTTGAAGAGCCTCGAAACTGGCGAACCAGCTCACCCATCCTTCCGAGACGCCTTGGAAACTCAGCGAGTATGCGATGCTGTCCTCAACAGCGCGAAGACTCGCCAATGGGCGGATGTTTAAGCTAAGGTTAAAGTTGAGGTTCGGAAAGCTAATTGGTTCATGAGCAACCAATTAGCAAACGAGTACCATGTCCTTGAGCCTGAGACGCTAGCCGATTATTGAAATACGAGAGAACTCGGCTAGCGTCTCAGGCTCAGTTTTTTCGGGCGCGACCGAGTAAGCCCAGGAGTTCATGCCGATTCGAATCCTAAACAGACTCCACACGAAACTCCGTAGTGCATGGTTCCCGCATGCTCGTGTTGTTTCGTTCTTGCTTAGCTTGGCGTTGTTCTCTGGCTGTTTCAAATCTGCCCCCGAGCTCCCCAAAGGCAAAGGAAATAGAACCAGCGACATCGCTTCGGCAAGCAAAAACCAAGTCACTGCAACTACTCAAATCGCCTTTCAGGAAGTAAATACCCCGCTTCTCTCTTCCGTGCACTTTTCGAACGGTGCCGATGCCGGTATGAACTCCATCCTTGAAATCATGGGTGGAGGTGTATCGTGTTTTGATTTCGACTTGGACGGCAACTGCGATCTGCTGTTTCCTGGCGGCGGGGTCATCGATCAAGCCAACAAAATTGTAGGCGGCCAAGCAAGCTACTTCTTGCGCAACCGAGGCGAATGGCGGTTCGAAGATTGCATCGGCCAGAGCTCGATCGACACATCCGCCATGTACACTCACGGCGCCGCGATCGCAGATTACAACAACGATGGATTCGACGACGCTCTTTTCTATGGGTACCGGGGAATTCTGCTGTTCCAGAATCAAGGGGATGGGACTTTCTTGCAAGTGGATTTGAACCTGCCTACGATCTCCTTTCCATGGCTAACGGCAGCCGCTTGGTTTGATCTGGAAAACGATGGCGATCTGGATCTCCATTTGGTTTCTTACGTTAACTGGGACTTCGAAACGCATTTTGTTTGCTCGTCCGCGAGTGGAAAAGCGGATATTTGTTCACCGACCAGCTTCCAGGGAAGCATCGACCTTACCTTGGCCAACCAAAACGATGGGATGTTTGTCGACGCTACGCAACAGCTTCAGGGAGAGAATAACGGACGAGGATTGGGGGTAGTAGCGGCAAGGATGGAGGCCCATTTGCCTACGAGCTTATATGTCGCAAACGATCTTTCCCCCAATTTCTTTTATGCTCATGAAGGCGAAAACAAAATGGTGGAGCGGGGGCTGCTGTCGGGCCTTGCAGTGGACGCTCAGGGGAGAGCCAACGGCAGTATGGGGGTTGCCTTGCTCGATTACA
>CAITIF010000666.1 GCA_903892365.1 uncultured Pirellula sp.
ACGCGCACGAACAAGGTGTCGTGCATCGCGACTTGAAGCCCGCGAATGTTTTGATCGACGAGAACGACGCAGTCGTGGTAACCGACTTTGGGCTTGCAAAGCAAATGGACTCGGATCAAGGGCTTACCGCCACCGGAGCCGCACTGGGAACCCCCAGTTACATGTCTCCTGAACAAGCGGCTGGAAGATCGGAAGAGCAAGGAGCCTCGACCGATGTGTATGCGATTGGCGCAATCTTGTACGCATTGCTGACTGGCAAGCCACCATTTCAAGCCGACTCCGTTCTGCAAACGCTGATGCAAGTCATCCACCGGACCGCCCCCACCGTTCGCCAAAGCCACCCTAACATCCACGTCGATCTGGACACGATCGTAACCAAGTGCTTAGAAAAGTCGCCATCGCGCAGGTACGCGACCGCAAACGAACTGGCGGAAGATCTCGACCGGTTCTATCAAGGGATTCCCATCAAAGCGCGGCCACCATCCTTTCCAAGAAGAATCAAACATTGGCTTACTCATGTGCCATTGATCGCGGCCATCACGGGCGTTCGAAATGTAGAACCGACACGTTCTCAACGCATGGCGCAGAACGTGATGATTATCGGTTTGTTGACGATGGTACTGATTTGGTTAACCAGCGGATCTTTTATCCAGTACTGGCGGAACAACTCGATGCCCCGACACGTTACGATCGCATCCGGGACCCCTGGCGGGATGTACTATGAATTGGCTGGCCGACTAGCAGATCGATTTCATGACGCCAGCGGTCATGATTCCCGGGTCATCGCAACCAACGGGTCATTGGACAATCTGAAACAGCTGGAGAAGAGCCGTGCGCAAGTGGCGCTAATGCAAGAGTCTTCGGTTCGAGCTGACCAAGTCGCTGTGGTCGCACCTCTCTTTTATGAAGCTTTCCACATTCTTGTCCCCGGGACTTCCGATACCCATCACGTCAGCGAACTGCTCGGAAAGAAGATTGTCATGGGCGCTAAAGAATCAGGAACCCGCCAAGCAGCAACTCGTGTTCTTAAGCACTTCGGAGTCACCACGGACAACTCGATTATCGTGGATGGCGATTGGACTCAAACCGCTCAGCTCCAACAGGTCGACGCCGTCATCGCTGTCGTGAGAACCGGGCAAGCCGGTATTTTCGAGCTGTTAAAAGAAGGCCGCTTTCGGCTCCTGTCAATTGAGAATGCAGCAGAGTTGGCTCTCTCTGAACCGATGTTCCGTTCTTTCGTTATCCCAGGTGAACAGTACGGAAAGATCAATAGTCAACCCATTCCTACGCTAGCCACCACGGCGCTTTTGGTGGTTCGCAAAGACGCGTCGAACCGTCTTGTTGAAGAATGCCTTAAGATCATCTACGAAAAATCTCCCGCCTCTGATGGCTTTATCCCCCTGGAACTAGCAGCCAACTGGCAAGGCTTGCCTTACCACGAAGCAGCTCGTAAGTACTTTGATCGTTCAGAAGGTTCTCGATAATCATGCCAAACCCCAAACGCGATCGTTGGTATTCGATGGATGGCCAGAATCGAAGCCGATACCAAGCTTCCGAGGGTTCACGAGGAACTCGCAAAATCATCTCGCTGGTGATCCTACTGGGGCTGGTCTTGATCTTGATTCAGCAAACTTCAGACACCAAAAAGGTGGAACAGGTTGCTACCGCAATCGGCCTGCTTCCCAACCCGAATAGCGTGGAGCAGAAGGACAATGATAATCAAACGGAATCAAGCGATCAGCAATCGCCCCCACGTCTCGATTCTCTTGGCAGCAAATCTCTTAGCAGCAATTCGCTGAGCAGCACATCAACGACGGATCGGGAGTATGCCTTTGAAAAGATTGCGCTGCAAACAACGAACCCCATGATTGACGCGTACGCAGACATTTGGCAAGCAGTTCTTCATCTTGCCCCTCCCTCCAGTCTTCCCAAAATCGCACGCGCAGCATTTTCCAATCCACCTTCAACTGACGTAACTCTGATAGACAGTACTCCGACAGATCTATCCACGGTGGTTCAGTCCTGGAGCGAAGAGACGCGAGCCCAGCTCGATGCGTGGCTCAAGATCGAAACGGAAAACACCGTCTCGCAGAATCCGACGATAACCAATAACGAATCAATTCTTTTCCGTTTCACCACACTGTTCCAAAAGTGGTCAAAACCATGGGAGGTTCCTGCGCCTGACAAGTCGGATTCGGATTTGGAGGACTGGCAATTCTTCCAGCGTGGTTTTCAACTGGCTCTCGATCGAACTCTACTGAAAGCGATTGAGGACAACAGCCCTTGGCGCTCCAACGAACGGCTTCCCTTTTTGCGAAGCTGGCAGAGAATCGCTGTCCTGCGCGATGCAATAGCCTCCGGGGAGACTGGTCCCGCCCAGATCCCCAAGGTGGAGGTCTCCCAACTAATGTCCGTAGCCGATTCGCTTCGCTGTACTCCGATACGCTTCCTTGGAACGATCGCACGGGTCGACCAATCTGATTCGATACGCGAACCTGGATTCGAAACAACGGAGTATGACATATTTTGGCTGCGTCCAGACGACATGAGTCAACAACCCATCAAGGTATATGCGCCCTCAGCTAATGTGGATCAAGGGCTTGAGCTCGCAGAGAAAAAACCAGTCATGATTTGTGGATTCTTCTTCAAGAGATTTGCTTACGCAGCGCAACGCGGCCCCGAGGTAGCGCCGCTCTTGATGGCAGCCTACGTCGGACCGACAACGGCCTCCGCTGGTACTGCAACAACAACCTTGATGCAGTTTTATTCCACACGCTCGAAAAAAGAACCTTCATGGATGCCACCGATCGATCTATCGAAGCCCTATGGGATTGCAAAAGATCGGCTTGCTTCCTCCATGTCTGGTCTGTTTATGGACAATGTGGACCTTGATTCTTTAAGCCGTCGGGACGATATGGAAGTGGTTCGCCCCCTGCTAGCCGTGACGACGCTATCGCCAGAAATTCGATTGCTCGCAAGGAGCCGTCAGAATTGGCCAGTAGCCGCACGAGGCTCGATTGCTCGAATCATCGGCGTGGTGAATAAGGTTGAGCTGATCGCCTTAGCCCCCGAGTTTGCTTCGTTGCTTGATCGCGATGTCGCTTACCGATGCAGCGTCAACGCAACACTCTCAGATGGTAGC
>CAITIF010000667.1 GCA_903892365.1 uncultured Pirellula sp.
CCGATCTACAGTGGGGATGGAAGCGTAACTCAATTGCAGATCGGCAAGCTGTGTCATTCGCTCCGAGGCCTGCTTCGAGAAAACATCAGCCGTTATTCGGCCGCTCAGTATGTGGACGCTCTCGAGTTCATTCGGTCGGTCGACTTAGAATCGAAGTCAACCGTTTTGGCCATCAACAATCCAAACCAAAAAGACGAGACGAATGTGGACGCCCTGAACAAGGACGCAATCAACCCGTCGGAATCGGACGCAAAACGGAACGTTGCACTTCCAGTCAATGTCACCTCCAAACCGTCGAAATCCGCGGACTAGAAAACCTAGTCAGCAAAATCTCGTTCGAGCACATGATTCTTCCTTAGGCTTTTGTTCGTGTGTGTGGGGCCTAAAGAAGTATCGGTAGACGGTTGGCGATCCCGCGAAGGTCGCCAGCCGTTTTTCTTTTTGCGTATCGTCGATTGGCTCAACTCAGGATGTCATGGATCACATGACCATGGACGTCCGTTAGACGACGATCGATTCCATTCTGACGGACGGTCAACTTCGTATGGTCGATCCCTAAAAGATGCAAAATGGTAGCGTGAAAATCGTAGCAATATGTTTTGTTCTCGACGGCTTGGTACCCCCAATCGTCGCTCTTTCCGTAAGCGATTCCAGGTTTGACTCCTGCCCCCCAAAACCAACTGACAAAGGAGCCACCATTGTGATCCCGCCCCAAGCTTCCTTGGGCAAAAGGAGTTCGGCCGAACTCTGTTGTCCAAATAACCAGAGTATCCTCAGCAAGTCCTCTGGCCTTCAAATCGCGGAGTAACGCAGCGATTGGGCGATCCACACTGTTTGCCATCGGTGGCAATTCGGTTTGAATGTTCCCGTGGTTGTCCCAGTTATTGGTTGCACCTTGAGGGCCGCTCCACACTTGAACGAATCGAGTTCCGCGTTCGGCTAGTCGAGCTGCCAAGAGGCATCGTCGCCCAAAGTCCTCGGTGACGGGGGAATCTAGCCCATACTCTTTTCGAATGTATTCCGGCTCGCGCGAAATATCAAAGGCCTCGGGGGCGGATAGCTGCATCTTTGCCGCAAGTTCGTAGCTTGACATGCGCGCTTCCAAACGGGAATCATCGGATCGCGAACTCGCATGGCGGGCATTGAGACGCTGTAGAAGAGCTAAGCTATCGGAGCTGTTGTTTCGATTTGCGAATTCGAACTTTGCATTCGCTTCCAGATCCGCGAGTTGCTGGGATGTGGAGGTCACCGGTATCACAGTCCCTTGATGGACTGCCGGCAGGAAGCCTGCGCTAAAACATGCCTTTTGGTTGTAGGGTAGCCCCTTTGGGTCGGGCAGCACGATGAAGGTCGGTAGATTGTCGGTGATGTTGCCCAACGCGTACGAGATCCATGCGCCCATGCAAGGAAAACCCGGTAGCAAGAAACCGCTGTTCATCATGAACGTTCCTGGGCCATGCACATTGGTTTTGGTGGTCATGGCCATACAGAATGCGATTTCATCCACCAGCTTCGCCTGTTCCGGAAACAACTCGCTGACCCAGCGGCCGCATTGCCCATGCTGAGCGAACTTGAAAGGGCTCTTCATGATCGCACCTGCAGGAGCCGTAAATCCCTCTGGCTTGTCCTTGGGACCAAGCATTTGGCCGTGAAGCCGTTCCAATTCCGGCTTGTAATCGTACAAGTCCATCGGGCTGGCGCCCCCCGTCATAAACAATTGGATGATTCGCTTCACCTTGGGCTGATGGTGAAGCAATCCACTTGCTAGTCCGTCTTGCGTTAGCATTTGCGCAAGAGCGATGCCGCCAAAGCCGCTGCCTAAGTTGGCGAGCATTTGGCGTCGGCAAAGCAGATCAGACATGGTTTCTTTCGTAGCGTGTTGGTGTACCATTTTTTAGTCCACGAAAAGGAACTCGTTGCTGTTGAAGAGAACTCGACACAGTTCTGCAAGACTTTTTGTTCGAACGAATTCGCTCAGCTCTTGCAGCTCTAGTAGCTCAGGTTTTCGTCCCCATAATCGCCAGACAGCTTCCTCGACCCGGCTGTTGGTGTCGGGCAGTAAAGTTTCTAAATCGGCTGCCATCGCTTGACTGTGGTGCAAGATAAAATCATTGTTCAAAAGAGCTAAAGCTTGTAGCGACGAAGCGGAAAACCCGCGGGTCGGAGCGAGCAAACCCAGGTCTGGAAAATCGACCGCTTCCATGAACGGGTCGGCGATCCCCCGCCAGACATATCGGTAAATGCTGCGTCGCCGTCCAGCCACGCTATTCCAATCGAAGGCTTGGTAGTCCAGCGTTGGGGTCGATTGCGGTCCTTTGCTTTGACGAAAATGTTGTACAGCTGGCCCCCCCATCGACAACTCGATTTGGCGACTTCCGAAAAGAATATAATCGCGAATGGAATCTGCATCCAATCGTTGCCGATCCTGTCGCCACCACAATCGATTGTCTGCATCCATCTGATTCCCATCTGTGGACGTGAATGACACTTGGCAATAGGTCTCGCTGGTCACGATCAAACGATGCAGTTGCTTGAATGACTCCTGTGCATCGTCGCGAAACCAAACTGCAAGCCAATCCAACAATTCAGGGTGGCTAGGCGTTCCGCCCATGCGCCCGAAATCACTCGGGGTATCACACAACCCTCGCCCAAAATGATGCCTCCAGACACGGTTGACGATGCTTCGCCAAGTTAATACGTTTTGCTTGTCTGCAATCCAGTTTGCAAGCTGGCCTCTTCGTGCCGATTCAGGGTCCGAATCGTTGATGGGAAACCGAGATGGAAGCTCATCCAAGACGCTCAGGCCGCCGGGCATTACGGATGCGCGAGGTTTATCGAAGTCACCTCGATGCAACACATGAACCATCTTGGGCGAACCAACATTTCTGCGCTGGTAAGAACCGTTGCCTTCGGGAATCTCCACCTTGGTGCCCGCCGCGAACACTCGATTTGATTTAGGTAACGTGGCTTGCTGCTTCATCGCCCACTCTTGCAGCAAATACGCTGCGATTGTCAAACGATCATTTTCAGGGATGCCCCCCCAGGCAGAGAGTGAAAGATCCTGATGCTTCTGCAGAACCTGTTCTACTGCTACGGGTTTCGCATGAATCGAATCCGGATCGTTCGCGGTGATGGACAGTTTTAAGGATCCGATCAAATGAGAGCCGCCGTGAAGTTGCTTGAGAACGACCGACACCGTTGCTCCCTCAGGCAGATCCAACGGCTTATCGAATTCGAAAACAGCATAATGCGATTGACCTACGGAAGGATGGATCCCCCAGGCTGTGCTGAGATCGCCGTCAATAGCTCGCTCGATCCCCCAGCTGACCTGATTGAAGTCCGCGGATGCTTGCTTCCATAGAACCTTTGTTGCCGCCGCATTGGCGGGATCAAAAACCATGATCTCGATCTCCGACAAGTGAAGGTTTCCATTATGGCAACGTCCTGGTCCATTCATGGGGAGCGATTCGTGCGCCAAAACGTCCAGACGCAATGCACTTATTTTGGGCAAAGCAGGCTTGGCGGTCAGCACATACGTATCCCGTTCTGGCACGAGCCCAGATGCAAGAAGGCTACCGTCCGATTGTCGCGTCAAAGTGCTACCATCAGTCGAAACGAAACTGGAGCAATCGAGCGATTCCCATTTGGCATGCTTGGACAGTGACGAGAGACTCGCCATAATTTGCGGCTCATAGCTCGGTGCAAAGAGGATTACGCCATTGCGCTCCTTCGCAGCGTCCATCACACGCTGCAGTTCGCGTCGGCTTGCGCCTGTCTCGGGCGAAGCATCGTACTCCACATCCCCTTTGAGAATTCCGGCGAAGACCGCTTGCAAACTGTAATAATCTTCTTGTGAAATAGGGTCAAATTTGGGGGAATGGC
>CAITIF010000668.1 GCA_903892365.1 uncultured Pirellula sp.
CCTTGCTTAGTTTTGTAACGGCCAGTGGAGCAGTATTGGGAGTCGTCTTTCAGTCGGACGTGATTTCGGTCATGACTTTGCTGTTTGCTGTCGGTTCTTTGGTGGTAACCAGGGTTTTTGGTTTTGCTGAGTGTGAACTGGTTGTCAAACGCGGGATCAATTTCTCCAAAACCCTTGTTGCAAGAGGTGGCGTTTCGGACGACCAGATTCGCCAACAATCGGTTCGTTTGCAAGGTTCCAGAAAATGGGAAATTGTTTGGGATACCATGATTGAGTTTGCTGAAAAGCACAATCTGTCCAAGATCAGTTTGGATCTGAATATGCCTTGGTTGCACGAAGGGTTTCATGCAAGTTGGAACAAAAACAAGATGCCTGATATAGGTGAACGATGGCAAGTGCGATTACCGGTCGTTTCTCAGGATCGTATTCTGGGGCGAATAGAAGCTCTTGGAAAATACGACACCTCCAGCACCTTTCCGGTAATCAGCGCACTTGCGGAAATGTTAGAAGAGCTACAGCCTTGTATCTTGGAGGTTGTTAACGATTTTGAAGTAACGGGCATTCCACTGGATTCTGTGGTAAAACCGGTACTGATTCGAAGCGATGCCGAAACGGTAGTTGACTTACCTACCGAGCTAGACGTTACCTTGCTTAGCAAGCACAAGGCCGTTTCGAAGTTTGCTGGCCAGTAAGGTTCTTCACGCCACGATCAAAGATATGATTCTGGCGTTGAGACCGTCAGGAAATACCGAGCAGATAATTATAGATGCTTCCAAGAATTGCCTGGACGACCGCTCGCAGCAGTCTCAACTGATACTTTGAACAACGATCCAAAACAGAACCGATTTTGGGACCACGGAACACACTGAATACACGGAAAAGAAAACATACCGGAAAAGGTTCAGGGGCAATGTCTCGTAATTGCAACGATCATTCTAATCGAGTTCGAACCAGTAATTCGGACCAGTAAGGAGTGCCATAACGGCCTCATTCTCTCTCCCCGGCGGGAGGAACCATAGCCCGGGAGGGCGGCATTTCCCTGCCGGCGGCGTGAGCCGCCGACTCGGGTTGAACGATTTGCTGAGCCCGGAGGGCGACACGGTGGATTCATGACGGTAGATTCATGACAGACTGATCGATGTGTTGCCCTCCGGGCTTGGATCATGGCGTTTCAATGCATCGGTGGTTTACACTACCGGCAGGGAAATGTCGCCCGCTGGGCTCACAGTCGTGCGCATGTGGACATTCCAATTTTATTGGAACGTTTTCCATGATTCTGCCCGAAGTCTGGCGACTCCGGCTACTTGATGTCCGTCATGGACTTGTGGTTCCATTTGCGTTTCATGCTACGACTGAGGCAATGGGTTGAAACGTGGAAGCCGAACTGTCAGATACAGCCGATACAACTATTTGGATTGACTGGATGGCTGTCGATCAGGTAGCGATTGTTTGTCGCTTGCGTTTTCAATTGGCTTGCTGGGATACGGATGCATCGATGCTTAGAGCGGGTTTTTCTTAGGCGGTTTGCATGCCGACTGATGTTCGAGCATGGTTGCTACCAGAGCCGTCCATCCAGTTTGATGGCTGGCCCCAAGACCTTTTCCATTGTCGCCATGGAAGTACTCGTAAAATAAGACGAGGTCTTGCCAGTCTGCTTTCTCTGCATAACGAGTCTCATTTCCGTGGCAGGGGCGTTGTCCTTGAGGGTCACTCTTAAACAAAGTGATTAATCGTCGCTCGATTTCGTCCGCCACCTGATGCAAATTCATCATGATGCCAGACCCGGTGGGGCATTCGACCTGGAAAGATTCTCCGTAAAACGCGTGGTATTGCCGCAGCGACTCTACGATTAGAAAGTTCATGGGGAACCAAACGGGGCCTCGCCAGTTGCTGTTTCCACCGAACATGCCGGTATTGCTTTCGCCGGGAACATAGCCAACTGATTCCTTTCCACCCGCATACTCAAAGACAAAGGGCTTGTCCTTATGAATAGCGGACATCGATCGAATGCCATAAGGAGACAGGAATTCCTTTTCGTCCAACATATACGCTAGCAGTTTGCGAAATCGATCCGTCGAGGGGATCGCGAGAAGCCGCATGCTTGCGGAAGTGCCTGTGGGGCAAAACTGTTCCATGTAGGCCATATGCTGGGACATTTGCGGCCGGTTCTTTAAGAACCAGTTCATGCGTCGTTGGAAGCTTGGCAAACGGGCAAGCGTGGATTCATGGATGATGACATTGGTGCATAATGGAATCAGGCCAACTAAAGATCGCACTCGCATCGCGGTGCTTTGCCCATCGCGATACAAATGGTCATAATAAAACCCGTCTTCCTTTTCCCACAGGCCGGTCCCATGAAGTGTGTTCATGGCCTCTGCAATCGCTACATAGTGTTCGAAGAACTTGCTAGCCATATCAGAGTAAGCTTGGTTTTCATCTGCTAGTTCCAAGGCCATTTGAAGCATGCAACCACAAAAGAACGCCATCCACGCCGTCGCATCGGCTTGATCGAGCGTCCCGCCACCTGGCAATGGTTTACTGCGGTCGAAGACACCAATATTATCAAGCCCAAGGAATCCGCCGCTGAAAACGTGCTGCCCTCGCGTGTCTTTCCGATTGACCCACCACGTGAAATTCAGGAGCAGTTTTTGGAAGGTACGAGCAAGAAACTCCTTGTCGCCGCACAGCTTGTAAACATGCCAACAAGCCCATGCGTGCACAGGTGGATTGACATCGCTCAGAGCCCATTCGTAAGCTGGGATTTGGCCATTGGGATGCATGTACCATTCACGCAAGAACAAGATCAATTGGTTCTTCGCAAACTCGACGTCCACGCGTGCCATAGGGATCATGTGAAAAGCCACATCCCAGGCCGCATACCATGGGTATTCCCACTTGTCCGGCATGGAGATGACATCGCGATTGAACAAATGAGTCCAATCATTGTTTCGCCCAAATTCGCGTCCTCGTGGAGCTGGTGGCGAGTTCGGATCGCCTTGAAGCCATGAATCCACTACGTAGTAGTAAAATTGCTTCGTCCATAAAAGCCCCGCATAGGCTTGCCGTGATATCGAGCGTTCTTCTTTAGAGAGCTGCTTCGGGATGCACTCCTCGTAGAACTGGTCAGCTTCTTTCTGACGATCGGCAAAGATCTTTTCGAATCCGTGGTCGATCTGCATGTCTTCAAAAATCGGGTTCGTGATCGGTTCGGAACCGCGCGCTTGGTTTCGAATGGAGACCGAATCGATGCCAGTCAATCGACATCGAATGACGTAAGGCTCGTTCGGCTTAATGATCGCGATGTAATGAGCGGCGCATTTGGTCCCAAATGCTCTGGTATCAGATCCGTTGACGCTGCCATCGATGACGCAACTGTGGAATGCGTCCTTGAAGAAAGTGCCCGAGGTTGGAGCGCCTGGGTGGCGATTTGGGTTGGTTTCATTTTCGGTAAATAACCAAGAGGGGCGGCTCCCGTTGGGGCCAGTGTCCACTCGGAATTCAAAGTGGCCAAGAGTTTCGTGATCACACAGCACAACTCCGTTCGGGTCTTTTGCGGACTTGTGAAGACGCATTCTTGGTTTGCTGGTACAGCCATCGTGGTCGTAGCCCCAAATCCAAGAATTGTGAAACCAAAGTTGAGGCAACACATGCAGGACGGCAGGGGTGGTTCCGCGGTTGTGCACGGTCAGCTTTACCAACAAATCGTCCGGAG
>CAITIF010000669.1 GCA_903892365.1 uncultured Pirellula sp.
ATTGGCAGCAGCGGGCCGATGCCCTTCTTGTTTCAAGCAAGTCCATCATAGAACCAACTAGTGCGACCTCTGGGAATCCAACGCAACCCTCGGCTACTACCGCGTCGCCGAATTTGCGAGTTGAGCTACTGAAGACGGAAGCCAGACAGCTGCTTACCGGAGGTCAATGGAAGAAAGCAATCGAAAAGCTCAATCAAGCAGAAATGTCCGCTGGCAATTCGGGGAACGAAACGGAAGCGTTAGAGATAGCGATGAAGTCGGCCGCGATTCTTTTAAACCAAGGACAGTCCGACGTGGCTCGTAGCGAGTTTTTTCGCTCGGCCATTGCCTACCAACGTTCCGCCAAGGCTCCGGATGCGGCCATGATGTCGGTTTGGAAAATGGAAAGCGATATGCCCGCCGATGCAAGTTCCATATCCGAAGCGGATCTCTTGGCCGCTCGGCAACAGCGAGTCGCAATCTATCGCGGGCGACTCGCTGAGATCCTAGCCACGTGGCCCGAATCCATTCAAGCGAATAAAGCGGTGCAAAAACTAGAGCAGTCGTTTCTATTGGAAGACAGACCTGTTTCGCTTTTAGAACTTTGGAGCAATCGACTGAAACAGCTTCCCGAATCGGTGGTCATGTCAAAAGTTGGGCAGGCTTCATGGTCAACTTATGACAGAGCGCTCGCATGTTATGGGTTAATTGCGGTTGCGACACGAAGTGCATGGCCGGACCGTTCTCGTTATTCCGACCAAGAACGGGTTGAATTTCGAGAGGCTCTAGCAATCCTTCGGGAACGGATCCTCGAAAGAACTCCCTCGAACGCAAAACCCTTGGCGCTTGCATGGCTCGATTCCATAGACACTTGTATGGAGTGGCCACGCACACCGACAACCGAGGTTGCCAATCCGGTTGGCCTTCAAGATCTTCCGCTTTCACTTGGCTATCTGGAATGGGGGGAACCCAGCGGAACATCCAGCCAATCAGAAACCTGGGAATTGGGCTTATTGATTACGATCTGCTGGATTCGCGCTGAAGTCAATTTCCAAACACAGATTCGAAAGCCCGAAGATCCGCAAGCGTTATCGAACTTGGTCAAGGAAGTAGATCGTTTGCAGAGATTACAGTCCCAGAGCAGCCAATCGATCGGACAAGCGATCGGAATAAGGCAAGCAGAACAACTAGTGCGCTCGATGGAATCGTATTCGATTGCAATCGACTTATGGTCTGGAGAGGCAAGGAGCAAGAAGGCGACCGAAGAACTGCTCAAGGTAAGAAAAAGCAATCCTAAAGATGCGTGGTGGTTTTATAGGAGTGCGAGAATACTTCAATCGACACCCAGTCAAAGGGAACAAGCGATTCAATTGTATCGATCGCTGGCCAATGGCTTGACCGCCGGGAGCGAACCTTGGCTTGAAATGCGGGCGAGAACCGCCCAAACCATGCGGCAAATGGGGGACATGAAAAGCGCTCAAGAATTGGCGAATCTTGTCTTGGCCACGTACCCCAGCCTAACCGACGAATGGAAACGCCGATTTGCGCCTTGAGATCAACTAGGAGTGGGAAATCGATAGCCTGAGGGAAATCGTTAGGGTGAGGGTAAAATTGCAAAGAATAGCGTATGCCGCACGATTTTTTGTGTCGAATTCAGTTTAACGCTGCGACTTTCAATTGACCGATTACCATAGATTCCTTCCTACATCTTTGACGTTATCAGAAACACGATAAAATGCGGACTAGAAATTGCATTGAAGCTTGGTTACTCCGTTTTGGAATATTGCTGATGGTTCTTCAGGTCAATCGTGGCATGGCTGCTGACGAGAATTCGGATGAAAGAGCAAGTGTCCAGTATCGTCTATCGTTTCGCCAAGCAGACACTCACCGTGTCGATATCGAGTTGTCGGTTCCGACGGATGGAAAAGAGCAAATTGAATTGATGATGCCGGTCTGGACACCGGGCAGTTATTTGGTCCGCGAGTATGCTCGCCAGGTCGAGCAGATCACTGCATGCAACGGTTTAAATCAGCAAGAACTAGATATTCGAAAGTCGGACAAAAATCATTGGTTGGTAGCATGCCAATCCGCGGAGGAAGTGGTTGTTCGGTATTCGCTTTACTGCAGAGAAATGAGTGTTCGGACTAATTGGGTGGAACGTGACTTTGCTTTTTTGACCGGGGCCGCCACCTTTCTTACGTGTTCGGACATGTTAGACCATCCTCATTTAGTAAGAATCGATGCATTACCCAATTGGCCGAATGTTGCCACGAGCTTGCGAGAATGGAAGCCGAATGATCCATGGACTCGAATCGCCTCGAGCTTTGACGAATTGGTGGATAGCCCCATTGTTTTGGGAGCTATCGATATTCAGTCGTTCGAATGTGGAGAGGCCAAGCACCATCTGGCGACGTTAGGGGGTGAAACGTTCTGGGATACGCCGAGCGCTGTGAAGGATGTGGCCAAGATTGTAGAGACCGAACAAAAACTTTGGGGCGATATTCCCTATGGCGAGTATTGGTTCTTGAACCTTGCGACCGAATCCGGCGGAGGGCTCGAACATGACAACAGTTGCGTTTTGATGACCGGACGTTGGACCCAGCGTCAAAAATCCAAGTACTTGGACTGGTTGGGATTGGTTTCTCACGAGTTCTTTCACACTTGGAACGTTCGTCGATTACGCCCTAAGGTGTTAATGCAGTACGACTACAACAACGAACAATACACGCAAGAACTTTGGGTTGCCGAAGGAATCACTAGTTACTATGACGACTTGATTGTGGCCCGCGCGGGATTGTTCAAGCCCAAGGAATATTTGGATCGAGTCAGCAAAAGCATTGCCTCCGTTCAAACGGCCCCAGGTCGATTAGTGCAATCACTGCGTGACAGCAGCTTCGACAGCTGGATCAAATTTTATCGCCCGGACGAAAACGCAAACAACAGCCGAATCAGCTACTACGTGAAAGGATCGTTGGTTGGAATGCTGTTGGATACCAAGATTCGTTCGAATACAAACGACCAAAAGTCGCTGGATGATGTCATGCGTTTGTTATGGAAAACGCATCGCGAAACGGGCTATACCAACGAAGATTTTGCGGCCGCCGTTGCTGAAGTATCCGACGATTCCGTCAAAAGCTGGCTAGAGCAAGTGCTTGATTCCACCAACGATCTCGACTACGACGGTTTATTGGAATGGTATGGGCTGGAATGGAAGCTACGTGATTCTGATAAGGAGAAAGACAAGGAAAAAGAGTCTGCCGCCGAGCGTCCAGCTTATGGGAATGTTTACGTAGGACTAGATCTAAAGGCAGAACAAGGTCGCGCGATGGTCGATAAGGTTACGCGAGATTCGCCCGCAAGCATGTCCGGAATTTTGGCAGGGGACGAGCTGATCAGTTTCGATGGTTTCCGAATAACTACCGAAGGCTGGAACGAGCGTCTGAATTTGTACAAGCCCGACGATGTCTGCAAATGCTTGGTCGCTCGACGAGGAAAGATCTTGGAGCTAACGATTCGATTGGCAGCGCAACCGGAAAATGGCTGGACGCTGGTTCGAGTTGCTAAACCGACCGAGGACCAAGAAGCTCACTGGCGATCTTGGCTCCATATGCCATTGGTTGAGTCCGATGCCCCTTAGATTTCTGAAACCAATCGGAATATCAGAAAATGGGCTCCTAGCGACTTCGTGGAGATCGATAGCTGGTTTCACTCTGATTGGACTTGGGCTGGCGATTTTATTTTTGTCGGTGCGATCGTCTTTGCAGAAACAACAATGGCAAACGACTCAAGAGAGGATTGCAGCTTCGGATCTTGAGGCAATCTGTCGAATACTTCAGGCAAACCCAGATGCACTCGCAGAACATAAATCGGGCGGCGTTCCCTTGGTGGAAGACGCTCGTGTTTCAAGTACGATCGATCTCTTTGTCCAGGGCGAGTTGATATGGGCTGATTCTCAGGATTCGCAGAGCCAAAGCAAACAGCAGCTTCAAAAAAAACAAGGTAATGTCTTAGCGATTTGGAGCACAGAGCCCAATCAATACATTCGGCTTCGTATCGGTAGGAATCAGGCTAGCCAGCCCAAGTTGCAGAACCAGGCTTCCGTCTATGATCTTGCGTTGATTCGTAGATTCTCCGCAGGAGAAGTGGATCGTTTGCTTGGTTGGGATTGGTTTTTGGCTGCGTGCATTTTGGGCCTTGCCTTCTTCAGCGGCCTTTTGGTTTCTTTGGCAGGGCACCGACGCCTGGAGCTCATTAGTTCCTTGAGAGATTGGTCCCAAAAGTGTTCCGTCAATTTGGGGAAAGTCCAACTGAAACAAACAACTGCTCCCCTACAACGATTGGACCCCATTGTTTTCCAGGTGGTTGAGCAGGTGTGGGTCGAAGCAAATCAACGTCTTTTAGCGATCCAGAAGTCAGCGGACCAATCGTCTCGCGTGATGTTCGCTATGCCGGTCGGGGTACTAGCCTTTGATCATCAATTGAAGCTCCTTTTTGTAAACCGAGCTGGTCGCGAGCTCCTTGGATTATCCAAAGAGGTACGTCTTGGCCAATCTTTAATTGAAGTGGTTCGCTTTCCACCTGTTGTTCGTTTGATCCAGAAAACGTCGGATGATCAATTGCCTGAAGAAGCGGAGATTG
>CAITIF010000670.1 GCA_903892365.1 uncultured Pirellula sp.
GAAAAGGAAGCCCGACTCCAGAGAAATCTGTCCCACTTGAGCTGGTGACGCCTCATCTTTCGAATGCCGACTCGCGCATCAACGAAGCGGTTATCAATCACTTCCTTCCCGTACGCGCCCTACTAAATCGAGGGCGTTCCAACACCGACAAGTTCGCCGAACTCGCGTTAGGATGGAGCAGCAAATGGAGGATAGCGACAGACGCCATTCCCTTTACGAAGGGTGGAAGCAACGAGAAGTATCTCAAGGAACAATTCGAACTTCACGTTTTAAACGGCGAAGAACTTCAACGGGCGATCGAGCAATGCGTCAACGAATTCATCGCCGAGGTGCACAGCATTGAAAGCAAAATGCTGGTTGACCTACAAGCGGACGTGCAAGGTTTCTCTCGCGAACATCATTTGGCGAAACTGGACCCTCAAGAAATCCAATCCATGTTCGATCAGGCAATTTCCAACGCCATGCAAGTGGCATCCAGTGACCTTCAATCCAACATCAGCTCCCAACTGGTATCGATCGTTGTGGGCGAAGTGCTGACTCAGGTTGCAGTAAGACTGGGTGTATCGGCAGGGATTTTGGGGACGGGGGCTGCTTCGGGTTGGGCCACGCTTGGCATTGGGCTGGTCGTGGGCATTGTCATCGATCAGATAGTGATGACCATTTGGAACAGCTGGAGCGACCCCGAAGGCAAGCTGGTCGAGTCACTAAATCAGCAACTGGACTTAATGCAGCGGATCATTTGCGATGGAGATCAAGATACCAAAGGCCTGGCTCAACACTTTGCCGAGATTGCGAATTCTCGGTCCTCACTTCGACGGAAAGCGGTGCTTGAAATCTACGGTATTGAAGGTTTAACGAATTGACGAGCTAAAGAGCGAACATGCTCAAATAGTGTTTCTCTGCTGCACGCATTTCCTGGATGTCCTCCTCCTTTTTATCCAGTAACCCGATCACATGCAGCATGCCGTGAATAACATAGAGAAGCAATTCATCATCTCCCTGCCAAGCATGATGGGGTGCTTCGCGATCTGCAGTTTCAACGCTAGCAATAATCTCCCCCTCCAGTTCGTCGTCCGTCTCGGTTAAATCAAAACTGATCACATCGGTGGGGTAGTCATGCTGCAGATGCTGTCGGTTGATCAGGTGAATTTCGGCATCGCTCACTAAGGCTACTGAGATTTCGCCGTTTCCCCAATCGTAATCGGAAGCGATGGCTTCGATGGCCCGCTCCATCCTGGCTGTATCGCATGCTCGGACATCATCAGAATGGTGAAAAAGAATTCGAATAGACATTTTGTTAATCTGCACTATCTAGTGAAAGGCCGCCGCCGAGGGACATTGTACCGGTCGGGACGGCTCTTGCGACTGGGCAAATCTTAAGCCGCTACACCTGGTGCAAATCTTTGGAATCATCCCGAAGCTCGTCAAAATTGGTAAAAACACTTCGCAATTCGACATGTAATGCCGAAACATAGGATGTATCCGCAAACCAGTAGTCTGGTCGTACGAGGGGGGGCCCCGTGCAGCGAGTTTTGCATCGTATCCACGGTGATGAATTCGATTTTGTGCACGTAGCTCACTCGCAAGCGATCCGACAAGGACCGTTTGGAGTGCTGAAGTCAAAGACGACAGTTCCACAACGCCGTTTTTTCCCGCAAAAAAACCGTAGGAGGGTTTCCATGCGACGATTCTTTTTGGGCATGGCGATCGCCTCGCTGACCGCCGGTGCTCCCTTGACGGCGTTCGGTGGAGATCGCGAGATCGCCGACGCCATCGTAACTACACTTAAGCAAAAGCAAACAGATGGAACTCTACGTGGGTTCGATCTCGAGCTGAGTGTCGAGGAAGGCAAAGTTGTCATCGGTGGCACTTTTGCTAACAAAGCACAATTGGACAGTGTTCTGTATGTAGCTTCGGTTACAAACGGAGTGACTCTCGTCGAAAACAAAGCAAGCATTCGAGAAACAACGCCAGAAGTTTCTTCGGTTGCAACCAATGCTGAAAGCTACGTATCACCTGCTTCGGCAAGTGAAGATGCACCCGCTCTTCTGAATGAACCAGCTCCAATGGGCAACGAAGGTGAACCGGCAGTTTCGCCAGCAGATGCCAACGTTACCTCGGAAGTTTTGAGTCGTTTGGGAAGTGCTCAGTCGGCAGGACGACTTCGCAACTTTGAAATCGATGTCTCGACCGTGGACGGTGAGGTGTGGACGCGAGGTTATGTAGCCACTCCAGAACAAAAGCAATTGGTTCTTGGTACCATTCAACGCGTTCCTGGCGTACGCAAAGTAATCGATGACGTCACGGTAACAGGTGTTGTCCGCCGAGCCAGTACAGAAGCTCCGGTTCCATCGTCCATGCCCGTTGTCGGCAGCGGAGCACCGCGAGCTTTTGCTCCAAGTGCTTTGACAAACGGTTCCATGGGCGGCGTTCCAATGGGGGCCCCAGGTGCACCTGTTGCGATGCAACCAGGACCTGCTTACGGTGCTGGAGTTCCACGGTACGACCAGCCAAACATGCCAAGCTACGCATGGCCAAGTTACGCAGCGTATCCAAACTACTCTGCAGTAACCTATCCTAAGCAATACAGTGCTTCGGCTTGGCCTTACATCGGCCCATTCTACCCATACCCTCAAGTTCCACTGGGATGGCGAAAAGTCGCCCTGGAATGGGATGACGGGCTGTGGTACCTGGACTTCACTCACAAGAAGTAATTCGATGAAGTCGATGCGAACATAAGATCGATGCAAGCATAAAAAAGAGCCGGTGAAATTCACCGGCTCTTTTCGTTTGATTCTTATGCAACGCCACAGCAAGGCGGGTCGAAACTAAACTCGGCGTTCTTTGAGCCGAACTGCCTTGCCGCTTCGCTCGCGAAGGAAGTACAACTTGGCACGACGAATAACAGACCGACGCTTGACTTCGATCTTTTCGATACGAGGCGAGTGAACTGGGAACTTGCGTTCAACACCTTCACCACCCACAATTCGGCGAACAACAAACATTTCGCGAGTGCCCGAACCGCTCATCGCAATCACGGTACCACTGAAAATCTGGATCCGCTCTTTGGCACCTTCTTGAATCTTGGTGTGAACGTCCACGGTGTCACCAATGCCGAACTTGTCGACATTCGCCTTCAAGAAGGGCTGCTCGACCAAGTTAAGAATTTGCTGGCTCATGATATGACTTGACAATTAAGTTGTTTGAAAACGGGAAACATGCCCAAAGCCGGAAACGATATCTCCGAACGACATTTTTCCAACGTGAAGGGCCAATATGGTGACGGATTCGGCCTGGATTGGGAAGAGCAAAACAGCGTAATTTTCGATGATTATCCAGGTGTCTAATGGAAAACGGTAGGCTGTGCGGCCAAGATTCGTCGAAACCATGCGTCCGAAATCTCCGCCACAAAGCGACAGTCCTCATCGTTCGTCGTCAAAAGATGGTTGCAATTAGGCAAACTTATCAACGACCGACTGTGCCTTGGAGGGGTTGTTTTCAGGTCGTCCTCCAAGCCGCAATTGAGCTTCGCGTGAAAAAAACCAACGGTTTCATCGGTAGGAGAATGAAAAACCAGCAATGGCTTGGTCATCGACCGAACCAGCGTTCGAAGGTCATGGGACCGAAAATCGTCGATCATTTGCTTTTCGATTCTGTACTTTCGCCCTCCGATCGTAACCTCGCCCGTTCCTGTGGCGCTGATACTTGGATCCATATGCTGCAGTAGATC
>CAITIF010000671.1 GCA_903892365.1 uncultured Pirellula sp.
GCCTGATGATAATCCCTGATGCCGTTACGCCAGCGCGAGTCGTTTTTCTTGAATCGTTTGGATCAACTGTTTCTGAGGTGCAACGAACTTCGCGACTCCTTGCTCCATCAAGACTTTTTCTAGATCCGAAACATCGACAGCCGCATCAAGCTCACTCATGATCGCTTGACTTGGTAGCACATCCACTTGGCGACTGAAGACTTGCCCACTCTTTGCAACCGCCGCGTTGGTATCCGGTGGATTGGTTTGAATGTCAGAACCCGCTAACGCACTGACGTACTTCCATGGGGCATCTGCCGCATTCTTGGTGCCCGTGCTCGCGAAAATGATCTCTTGATGGAGCGGTGTCGGATGCGCTTTCCAAAACGCTTGGTTCGCTGCCCAAATCCGTTTCGCATTGAGTATTCCATACATCCCTTGCGAATCGGCCGAGAGCTGCTTGCAGGTGTCTGCCGTGTATTGGTCGATTCGCGAAACAAAGATGCTGTAGACGCTCTTGAATTGGTCCAGCGATGCGCGGCGTTGTGCACCTCGCCATACAGCTGCCTTCGCCAATTCATACTGACGCATGGTGAAAATCAATGTAACGTTCAAGGTAACCCCCGACGCAGAAAGCTCTTCCAACGCATCCAAACCCGCGGGCGTTGCAGGAACCTTGATCATGCGGTTGTCGTGACCTTCGGCCCACTTCTTACCTAGTTCAATGTATTGGGAGACGCGTTGCGAATGAGGCAAATTAATCGCAGGGTCCTCCAGTAGAGGATCCAGCTCAAAGCTAACCCAACCAGCATTTCCTTGAGTCTTCTGCCAAACGCCATGGAACGACTTTTGTGCTTCGCGAACGAGCTCGTCCGTCACATTCCAGCAGATGGTCAAATCGTCTTGGCCCTGCTTCATGTAGCTAGCGATCAAGTCATCGAATCGGCCGCTTCGAATCAACCCGGAAACGATAATCGGGTTGCTCGTTGCCCCGACGGCGCCCCATTCCAAATTCTGAGCAACAAGTGTTGGATCGATAGAATCCAAGTAGAGGTTGGTGCCGCTGTCAATTAAAGACTGGATAGATGGGTTGCTCATGGCGGTTACCTAAAAAAGGGGACAACGACTGGGTTTCATAATGTTGCAGTTCTAATATAGTAAGCTTCCGGAACACCCTACGAATACCCCATGTTGATCATTTGCGACCTGAATTTATGAATCCCATCATCGATCTTCGAAGCGATACCGTTACCAAACCGTCTCAGGGCATGCGAGAAGCCATGTTGACGGCGCCTGTAGGAGACGATGTCATCGACATCGACCCTACGGTGGAATTGCTTCAAGCACGAACCGCCGAGCTTTTGGGAAAAGAAGCTGCCATCTTCATGCCCAGCGGAACCATGACCAATCAGATTGCCCTTCGAGTGCATTGCAGGCCCGGCGATGAATTCCTTTGCGAGACCGGCTGCCACATCTACAACTACGAACAAGGGGCTTTTGCTCAACTGAGCGGGCTGGTCGCCAAAACCATCGATGGCGAAGCCTACTTGCTCGATGTTGAGCAACTCAGAGACAGCGTTCGCCCGAACAGCGAGCACGTCGTGCAAACGCGATTGCTGTGCCTTGAAAACACCCACAATTCAGGTGGCGGGAAAATTTATTCGCTCGACCGAATCCAAAAGCTTTGCGAATGGGCCAAATCTCACTCTTTGGCGACCCATTTGGACGGCGCTAGGCTGTTCAATGCCTCGGTCGCAACCAAGGTCTCTCTTCGGGAATACGCCGAACCCTTCGACTCGATCAGCGTTTGTTTCAGCAAAGGCCTTGGGGCTCCGGTGGGATCGTGCTTGGTTGGAACCAAAAGCTTTATTCAAGGGGCTCGTAGAGCCCGAAAGCTATTCGGGGGCGGAATGCGGCAAGCAGGGATTCTAGCTGCAGGTGCCCTGTATGGCCTGGAAAAACAAATGGACCGATTGGAGGAGGATCACCAACACGCGAAACTCCTCGCCGACGCAATCGCTCAATGCAAGGGTCTTCATCTGCCGGATCGCATTCCAGACACCAACATTGTGATCTTTCAGCTGGATCGAAAGCTGGGAACCGCTTCCGAATTTGCCGCGAAACTCAAGAGCTTCGGGATTCTCTCCCTTCCCTTTGGGCCACAATGCGTACGCTTTGTGACCCATATGGATGTTTCGCGAAGTCAGATTGAAGCTGCGTGCAGATTAATTCAAGCCTGCACTAGCCATGCACTAGCTTCTTAAAGGCGGCCATCAACTTGATGGTGGTCGCCCCAACCGAACCACTACCAATAGGACGGCTATCGATTGAAACCACGGGAATCACTTCGGCCGCGCTGCCCGTAAGGAAGCATTCATCCGCGACAAACAAGTCATGTCGCGTCAGTGTGACTTCTTGAGTTGGTATCCCATGCTCGCGAGCCAATTCCAAGACCGCGTTTCTGGTGATCCCCTCGAGAATGCCAGCGTCCTTCGACGGAGTCATCAAAACGCCGTTCTTGATAATGAAAATGTTGTCACCAGTGCATTCCGCAACTTCCCCTTTGTGGTTCAGCATCAGCGCCTCGACGCAGCCCGCTTGCAGACCTTCCATTTTGGCCATAATGTTGTTCAAGTAATTCAAGGACTTGATCCGAGGACTCAAAGCAGCAGGATGGCTGCGTACCGTCGAAGCCGTGATGATCTTCAGGCCATTCTTGTAGTTTTCCTCTGGGTAAAGAGAAATCGAATCGGCAATAATGATCACCTGGGGATCGCTTGTCTTGTTGGGATCCAACCCAAGGGAGCCTGAACCTCGAGTGACCACTAGACGAATGTACGCATCATGAAGATTGTTGATCTTCAAC
>CAITIF010000672.1 GCA_903892365.1 uncultured Pirellula sp.
GCAAGTCGGTTGTTGCTGATAACCATTGCGAAGAATCGTGTCCGTTTCACAAACATACGTCTGAAACGGTGGTTCGAAAAGGCTCCGAACCGGTCGCACGCGGTCTACACAATCACGATGACTGTACCGTTTGCAAACTTCTTGCAACTCTCAGTCATTCTCTCTTAGTCGATTTTCAGCTCGAACAAGTTGATCTATCGGTAGGTGTGACGGCCAAGCAAATTCAAGTTGCTGACCGATTTTCTTTTGGACTATTTCAGTCACGTGCTCCGCCCGTCTACTGCTAGGTTCGCAGTAGATTCCATGCATTTTGATTGACTCTGCTGCTTGCCACTTCTCTTAGTGTCGATGTTCGCGCCTAACGCTGCGCGTCTTGTTTGCATCGAAGTCACAATCCAACTGGTTTTCGCTGGCGGCTCCAGCAGGCATCTTGCACGATGAAATACTATTCGCACTTGAATCGGTCGTTGAATCACGACTTTTGCCCATGGGCTAATGCCTATGTTTATTGGCTGAAGAAACCGATTGGCTGGGTGACTCTTGCTTTCGTGGCCTCGTTGCTGCTTGGGGTTGGTGTTTCCAATCAAGCCTTTCTTGCAACTGCTGCGATTGTGGCCTTGGGTGTGATCGGGTGCCTTTGGCCTTGGATTGTAATGGCGGGCCTGCGAGGGGAATTGAAATGGAATCAGCTACGATGTGAGGAAGGGGAGCCGATTCGCACGACTCTAGGTTTAACAAATCGTTGGCCATGGCCTGCTTGGGGCATGGTGATCGAAGCGGACGATGCGATTTCTTCCAGTTTAGAAACACCAGGGCAACCGATATGCCTTAGCCGTGTGCCTGCGGCCTCAGTCAGCGACTTCCAATGGGTTTGTAAACCAACGCAACGTGGATGCTATCCCAAGAAGCAAGTACGGCTTTCGACCGGCTTTCCGTTTGGGATTTGGACAAACAGCCGTAAACTGACCGTCGCGAAACCCTTGATCGTATGGCCAAAGCTTTTCAAACTGACCGACGTTCCGTCCCATACGGGCAACCGCAGCAATGGGATTGGATCCGCCAGTGACATCGTTGGCGATGAAGGAGATTGGATGGGGGTAAGGCCTTATCGGCCTGGGGATTCACTGCGCCAAGTCCATTGGGCTCAGACCGCTCGTCGAGACAGCTTGGTGGTTTTTGAACGCCAATCCAGGAGCCGTCAGATGGTATCGATCCGCTTCGACCCCAATGCTGCGAAAAGCACATCGGAAGTTCAGCGAGAGTGGATGATTCGAATCTTGGCCTCCCTGACAAACCACTTTTTGCAACACTCATGGCAGGTCCAAGCTCAGTTGGATGAAGGCTGGAATGTTTTGTCGCCAGGCTCTTCTTGCAAACAGCAGTGGATGGATCGATTAGCGACTTGGGATCATGAGCTTCATGATTCAAGAAACGCCGCGATGGCACCTGCGGTTCGATCGTCGATGGAGTTTGTTATCAGCACACCAAGCGCTGCCCTGGAGCAATGCCAGTCCATTCCCAGTCACGAGCGAAACCGCACGACTTGGATTTTGGTCGCGGCCGACGAGCAGGAGGCAATGAACCTGGATCTTTCGATGCTGAATCAATTTCTGATCGTCCATGTGAACAAAGAACCCGTCGCGCAGCTACAAGCAAAATGGCAGCGCATGTGTCAACGCACGACGCGGTCGTTGGTGGGAGCATAACTTTGACGACGATAGTTCGGTCTCGTGCAACTCACAATTGGTCGACGATAGCGTTAGCATTCGTTGCATCCTTGGGGCTATTCCTGCTCCGGCTGCAAGGTTGCGAATCCGAGGCATTGTTGTACGGCGAGTTTGTGGCTGTGGCTTCCTTGGCTGTGGCGGCACATGGTTTGATGGGGTATCGACGCGAAACATGGCCGAAGATTTTTCGGTCGCTAGATGACTCGATCGTAGCGCATTGGCTGGTAAGCGGGCTTGTTATCTGTCTTCCATGGGTTAGCAACTTGGCTCAACGCAGTCTCATCGGGGGACGAGGCGAAGCGACCGAACTGGTGTGGCTAGCCATGCTGCAAAACGCGGCGATCTGGCAAGCGGCGATTGCGAGAACTCAAAAGCAGGAATGGACATCGTTCCTGCTCAGTTGCTTCTTAATGCTGTTCGGGGTGGCAACATCCGATCGAAATGGAATGCTGTTCATTGTGGTACCGTTCGGTCTGCTCGCAGCTTGGTGGCTCATGGCTCGTTATTGGCAGTCTATTGAGCAGGGCTTTGTGGCTGTCGACAGCGTTCCTTTGGTTCGGCTTCGGCTGTTGATGGTCGGGCTTCTTTGCTTGTTTACGGGGCTGGTAGGTGGGTTTGCTGTTTTGGCGGGCGGCTCCGTATCATCATGGAATGGTTTTATGCCCACATCCGGTGGCAATCAAAGTGCTGATTCCGCAGCGAGAAAGGGCGTTGGGGATGGAGACATGTTGATCGCAGCCAAAGACGAGGCATTTACTTTCGGCCCGGTCGACAGCGATTTGTTTTTGGATTCCGATGCACCCTCCATGTATGACATTGCGAATGACGTTTACGGGGAACCTCAAGCACGCGTGCGACAAATGACGCGTGCAATATCACTCAACTCGGAAGCGAAAGAAACAGAACAAGAAGCGTCCGAATCCAAGAAGGCTGGTAAAGAATTTTCGGCATTGAGACAGCCTACAGATCGAAAAGGGGCTAGCAAGCCTGACGATTCTAAAAGCCAAGCGGCCTTTCACGTGATTGGAAACA
>CAITIF010000673.1 GCA_903892365.1 uncultured Pirellula sp.
ACCCGTCAGGGGTTCCGTCTTCCACATGAGTTTCAATCCTAGGCAGGAGAAACACGATAACCGCCGCAGCTGCGATCCAAACAAAACCGAACTCGGATAGCGATTGAGCCAAAGACCGCTTTTTTCTAGTCGCGATCAGATAGATTCCGATGCCAAGAACAAGAAGACCGAAAACCCATCCGAAACCTAGCAAAGGGTAGCCCAAGAATTCGTGCGGCAAATAAAACAATGTAGGTCGCATTAATCCGCTCCTCCCTGAGCATCATCCCGGCAGCCGTCGTAGTTGGAATTGGAACTGGATTGAGAAAGAGTCAGGTTATCAATCAACCGTGTTTTTCCAAGCCGCGCAGCAATAATCGCAACACCTTGTCCCTGAAATCTTTCCAGCGGCTCAAGCGTATCGGCATCAACGACATTAGCATAGTCAACACTGTCGACAGACGCATCTTTGAGTTTGGATTGCATCGCATCGTTCAAGGTCGAAACGCGATCCTCGCCGTCATTGACCAATTCCTGCACGCGACACAATGCATGCCAAAGCCCTAACGCTCGTTTGCGTTCCTCAGAAGACAGATAGCGGTTTCGACTGCTCATGGCCAGTCCATCTTGCTCTCGAATGGTCGGGCATGCTTCAATGCGCATGGGAATGTTTAGATCGTCGACCATGGCGCGAATGACCGCAAGTTGCTGGTAATCTTTGCGACCAAAGTAGGCGATATGAGCCGGCACCAGCTGAAACAATTTGAGCACAATTGTTGCAACACCACGAAAATGTCCTGGCCGTATTTCACCTTCCCAACGATTCGCTACGGTCGGTGGTTCAACGTACGTGGAATGGTTCGGTGCGTAGATTTTGTCTGCCGCTGGCACAAAGACGAAACTGCATCCCGCTTGGCGGAGGTGATCGAGATCTTTTTCCAGCGTGCGTGGATATTTGGTGAGGTCTTCATTGGGCCCGAACTGGGTCGGGTTTACAAAAATGGTTGCGACCGAAATATCACATTCGTCATTTGCACGTTTCACCAATGAAAGGTGGCCATCATGCAGTGCTCCCATGGTCGGAACGAGTCCGATTCGTTTTGAATCACGCCGCGCGAACTCGAGCTGCGTGTGAATCTCGTTCAAGTCATGGATGACTTTCATAGATTACCCAAAGTAGGCCACCGCGTTTTGGAAGACCTTCAGTCCCTCGCCATGTTCTGGCTGCACGTCGCGTCGGGTCCATTGCGGATGATTGGTGGCGAAGAGATGCCGTTCTGGGTGAGGCATCAGTCCAAAAATCCTACCGGAGGGATCGCATATGCCGGCAATGTTCCCTTCTGCCCCGTTCGGATTTTGTGGAAACGGCAAAGGATCGGCTCCGGTTGCGCCCGATGGGTCGCAGTATTTCAAAACGATCTGCTGCTGAGCTTCCAAGTCTAACTTTGCGGTCTCGTCCCGAAACAAAAATCGTCCCTCGGCATGAGCCATGGGCAAGTACATTGACTCAATGCCGCGAAGGAAAACGCAATTTTCCGTCTGAGGCTTCAAGTGCACCCAACGGTCTTCAAATCGACCCTGTTTGTTCCAAGTCAAGGTTGCAGGCGTCGCTTTGGCGGCTGTTTCAAAGAAAATGCCCAGCCTCATCATGATTTGAAAGCCGTTACAAATGCCAAGGACCAA
This sequence comes from uncultured Pirellula sp., assembly GCA_903892365.1. Taxonomy (GTDB): domain Bacteria; phylum Planctomycetota; class Planctomycetia; order Pirellulales; family Pirellulaceae; genus JBKCUI01. Next base: position 1,663 of record CAITIF010000673.1, read on the forward strand.
ACGGTCTTGCTGACGAAATGTCTCTAAAACATCGTTCAGGAACGTGTGCAGTTGCGCCGCCAAGATACGCCCCGCTGCAATGTCATCCCCGTAGCTGAATCCACCTGGAAAACACAGGATTTGGAAGGTGGACGCCAGCGCAGGTTGCGCTATCAGTTGGTTGACGTGCAGCCGAACAGGCTCCGCTCCTGCGAGCTCAAACGCATATGCGGTTTCAACATCGCAATTGGTGCCAGGAGCTCGAAGTACAAGCACTCTTGGTTTGGCCATCCTATGTCATTTCCTCTTCGATACTGGCGGATTCTTTGCTGGCAAGTTCTCTCAACAACTGTGAATTTACTCGTTTTCCGCCATTCTTGGCAGGGGACCGATTCTGCCTTTTGTAGGGATCAAGTCGATTTTAAGCGCATTTCGTACTTGCAAAACGAAAGAAACCCAAGCTGTGGGTATAGGGCAACTTGAAAAACAACACTTGTTATTTGCATCCAAAGGGTTTGCGACCTAGTTTTCCATCGGCGAACTTTTGCAATCGAGGTGCAGAACGCCTGTCGTGAATCTCATCTTGCAAATAACCTCTTTGAGCTAGGCACCCAGCTGTGACACACAAAATAAATCATCCAAGCAAATCTGGTGGCAAGAAGTTCAAGACGACTCCTCTCGGGCTTGAGCAATTGGAAAGCCGCCTGATGAATGCTGTGAGCGGGATCGAGCAAAACCTCCAACTGCTGCTGGACCCGAATGCATTGGGATCAACTCAATTGGTCGGCTCGATCCAAGTACAGAACGTGAACAACTCCCCCAGCATTCGCACTCAGCCAAAGCTGGTGACAGGCACGGAAGTGCGAGCTGCTTCGGCCGTGTTCACGGCGTTGGGTTCAGATGATCAAGGGGAAGCGAATCTGTCCTACACCTGGAGCACGATCAGCCGTCCATCTGATTCGAGTGTTTCATTTTCGGTCAACGGTAACAACCAAGCAAAACGCCCCACAGTTAGTTTTAACAAAGCTGGCTCGTATGTGCTGGGCCTGAGCGTTACGGATGCGGCCGGGCTTGCTACCACCAGTCGCGTCACGTTCAACGTGGTTCAAACACTCTCCACGATTCAGTTAGAAACTCCCAGCGGCACTAGCATCTCGCCCAGTGAGGCGCAATCTGTAGCCGGCAATTCGCTACAAGTCCGAATCAAGGGCTTCGATCAATTTGGCGACGCAATGACCACCATGCCTTCTGTGACATGGTCAAGAGTCACTGCACCTTCGGGCGGGAGTGTCGTTGCCTCCGGTTCTGCGGCAACACCGAACTTAGCTTTCAACCGGATAGGTAACTACTTATTACGTGCCCGTGGTGGTAGTGCGACAACCGAAATGCGAGTCTCCGTGTCGCAGGTCTTTACCAGCGTCGCAATTCGAAATGCTGCCAACAAGATTGTACCCCCGGGCACCACCCTAGAGTCCAATGCGACGAACCAAACATGGACGGCTGTTGGGCTGGACCAATTTGGCGGTGTCATGGTGAATCAGCCAACTTTGAGCTGGTCTGCACCAACGGCTCCAAGCGGCTTCGCTCCGACGATTCAAGCCACTGAAAACTCAGCGAACGTGACCTTTCCCGACGCAGGAGCATACACCCTACGAGCCCAATCGGGCAGCGTATCGGCCAACTTGCGAGTCAACGTGAATGCGGTTCTAGCCCAAATAGTACTGACCACCCCGGACGGTTCCAACGTAGATCCTAGCGTACCTGTTCAAAATAGTGGAACGAGCCAAAGACTGAATGTCCGCGGGATCGATCAATTCGGGAATACGATGACCAGCCTTCCAACGCTAAGTTGGAGCACGAGCGCGGTACCTGCTAAGGGAACCGCTTCCGTTGTAATGAATGCCGGAGTCGCTACGGTCACTTTCACGCGAGCTGGTAATTACACATTGCGAGTTCGCGGTGGAATCGCAACCCGATTCTTCCAATTGAATGTCGCTCAGGTATTCACCAGCGCTGAATCTGTTAGCTCAAGGGGAGCTGCGTTAAGCACGGCAACGCCACTGGTTGTGAACGCTACGAATCATACCCTTCGAGTGCGAGCGCTAGACCAATTCGGCCAAGCACTTTCCGTCCAGCCAAGTTTCAGCTGGAGCGGCGAGTCCGCACCGACCAGTGGAAGTGTCAGCTTCTCGAACGTGGAACTGGGAACCAACATCGCCTTCACGAGGGCAGGTTCTTACACCGTCCGAGCAACCTCGGGCAGCATATCTCAAACCGTGGCGTTCTCCGTCACCCAAAAACTGACTTCGCTGAGCGTTTCTGGAAACACGAACCTGGCAACAGGAGCCACGCAGCAATTTGTTGTATCTGGGACGGATCAATTCAATGAGCCAATGTCCCAACTGCCAACGGTTACTTGGTCGGCTACCGGCGGAACCGTCGTTGGCGGACTCTACTCCGCTGGCAATCTGGCTGGCAACTATGCAGTGACCGCCAAGGCGGGAGGCCTCAGCGCGAAAGTAGATGTTGTTCTTACCGCAACGGACCCGGTGAACGGCTTCCTTGATGCCGGCCTGGGCAGCTTGGTATCCACTCTGTATGCGGACAGCTCCATCTCCAGATCGGAGATGATGCAGATCTTACGTAGCGCCGGTAGCGATGGCACTGTGAGTGCCAACGAACTTTCCGACCTCCGAACCATTGTTGGCTCTGGCTCACTTTTTGCGATGCCTTCCTTCGTGCGTGAGCTCGCGAAAGATGTGGTCAACTCGAACCCTGCTAACCTTCGATTCAAAGGAGCATCTGCGGGTAATCTAGCGGCGGGTAGCAATTCGACTCTCTTGAACAATCTTGTCGACAAATGGTTTATGGGTGCGGACGAGCCTGAGATCACAGGATCGGGGCTGGCTTACCGAACCGCCACGGGTAACCTATTTAACGGTACCCCTTCGCGCGCGGAAGCCAAACAAGGCTATCTGGGGGATTGCTATTTCATTGCCTCAGTAGCGGCAATCGCTGATTCCAACGCGACTGCCGTTCGGAACATGTTCATCGATAACGGCGATGGAACTTTCACGGTTCGATTCTTCAACGGAACCGCCGATTATGTGACCGTGAATCGACGGCTACCTTCCTTCTCCAATGGAACACTCGGATACTCCGGACTTGGACAAAGCATCACAAGCACGGCAACAACCCTGTGGATCGCATTGGCAGAAAAAGCTTACGCCCAATGGAACGAAACTGGCAACGCGGGACGTGATGGTACCAATCGCTACAGAAGTATCGAAGGTGGATGGATGTCCAACGTCAATCGACAAGTC
>CAITIF010000674.1 GCA_903892365.1 uncultured Pirellula sp.
CGACCATTGAATGCGTTGGTTGAAAAAATGGTTGCAGCAGCCGTATTGGTTCCGGCATAGGTGTTCGCATTCATGTGGTTTCCGAAAACACCGAAACTTGTACCTGCAAAAAAGTTGAGGCAGGTTCCCGTGCACCAGTTTGCCATCGATCCAAGCTGGAATCCAACTAGGTCGTTGGTAACCCCATTTCGGTAGAAGACGTCGGAAGATTCGTCACCGTAGATGTTGTTAGTTGAACTGGATGCATATTCAAGCGAATCTTCGAATCGAAACCATCGAATTCCACCGAACATGTTGATCCGAAGCTTGCTGCATTGGGCTCCGTACCAAGGAGCGCAGACTCCAGTTGGACCGCCGCAGGCCGTGGCGCATGGATCACAGTTGGATCCACAAGGATCCCCACAGTTGCCGTATGCTCCAGCACCATGTCTTCCATGATGTCCGCCGCCGAACAACCCACTTCCGCAGCCTGAACCACATCCATTGTCGTATGGCTGGCGAGCGCCGCCCCCCAGTGCGAACGAGAAGAAATTCAATTCCGCGTTGTGGAACTGCTGATCGCGCTGGATGCGTTGGGCGAATGCACGACCAGCAAAGCTTCCGTCATACCAGTTGTAAATGGTGTCACCTGGCATCGTGATGCCATAGGGATTTCCGCTTGGATTCAAGGTAAAGGGAAGATTGGATCGGAGATATCCGCCTCCTATCCCCACTGCTCCAGGGTCGGTCACGCTGGCCGTTTGTGGATTGGAAAATATGCCCCAGTAGCTACCGACAATGGCGTATTTTCCGCAGCCAAAGTAGCGGCCAGCGGACACTTGAAAACCGCCCGTTGCTTGCATGGCCGCATCACTAGTCGATAGCAGCGGATACGTTGGCATGTTGGGGTCGGAGGTCAAACGAACATGTTCGTCGTCGAATCGTGTGAAAACTAACGCGCCAGCCCCGAAGATCCAAGGGTTGGGCGATGCGATGACAGGACCACAGCTTACAGCCGGTTCGTAACAGCTCGCCTCGGAACCATACGATGGAATGGTCGACACCATGGGACCAACCGACATGCCCACTCCGTGCGTGGAACAGTTACCGGAATTGCATGCGGCGCAGGAGCTACCGTGGGAAGCTTGAGGAATTGGTTGCGGAGCAGCATAGGTTGGCTGTGCATGCTGCTGCACATTGGGCGCAGGCATTTGTTCATAGGGCTGAACTGCTGGTGCTGCGTAGCTTGGTGCAACTTGGTACTGACTGTTCAGGACGGAATTGTCAGCCCCCGGGGGCGCCGGGATATGAACATGCCCATCGGATACACCGCTTCCTACAGGACCGTTTTGAGCATATCCAGCAAGTGTCGTTCTACCTGCTGGCGGCCCCATAAAATTTCGCAATGCCGATCCGTTGGCATTCGCATTGAACGAGCTGGCAGAAAGTCCAGCCCCCGTGTTCCCATTCGTATATTGGGCTGAAGCGGTTGTTGGAAGCGAGAGAGCCCCCAAAGCTAACGCTAGACCATGAAACCAAGTTTTTTTCACCGGAAAGCTCCTTGCTTTTGACGTCCATCCTAGACGTGGCATCCATTACCACTTCTAACCCCTCCCTTTTTGAAAAGAGGGCACCGCAAGCTCCTCCCCTCCAGGGGTGACGCTTGCAGCCATCGGGATGATCGACATCCCGCCAGTCAGTCAAATTCTCTTTCGGGGTTTTGCTAGCGCATTTTCGAAGGGCGCCAAAATACAATCGGTACAAAGCTTCCATGCGGAGCCTGAGAGCGCTCGCCATAGGCGTTTCATCAAGAAAATACCTAACGAACGGCATATTCAGCACATTCGGAACCTGAATTAAGCTAGGCGTTTTCCTTGCGAATGTTATGATCGTAGGGTTAATTAATCCGGGCCGATAACTGCCTGTTCGCACTTTGCTTCAAACGGCATCCTCGCCGTAGCCTATCTACCGATTTACTCAGCATGCGCTCTTTACCAATACTTGCCAACACCGAAGCGTCCAGCGAGGGTCTCGCCCATCTCCAGTCGGAGCCGACCGATGGAAAGGGGTCTTACGCCTTTATTAGTCTTGGTTGTCCAAAGAATTTGGTCGACAGTGAGCAGATGCTTGGGTTGCTGCACCGCGATGGATACAACCTGGTCCAAGATCCTGAGAAAAGTGATTTTGTGGTCATCAACACCTGCGGGTTCATCGACAACGCTCGGAAGGAGTCTTTCGAAGCGATCGATCAAATGCTGGACTTGAAACGCCAAGGCAAAATCCGTGGTGTAATCGTTACAGGCTGTCTCGCCGAACGTCAGCAAGAACAACTGCTAGAAGCGAGACCCGAAATCGATGGTCTGGTCGGTGTATTCGGACGCGATGACATCACTTCGATCGTGCAACGTTTCATGGATGGTTTGGACGAGCAGCGAGTGATCTTTAAACCGGCACCCATTCGGGCATTACCAGATAACTTCCGGCTGCAGGTAACCCCGCCGCATTTCGCCTACATGAAGATCTCCGAGGGCTGTGATCGGCTCTGTACGTTTTGTGCCATTCCAAAAATGCGAGGCAAGCACGCAAGCAAGCCGATCGAAGGAATTTTAGAGGAGGCTCAAAAGCTTGCTGATAACGGAGTGCGCGAA
>CAITIF010000675.1 GCA_903892365.1 uncultured Pirellula sp.
ACAAGTCGGCGCTGCCCTTCGACCCGGGAAAGTGATCCGGACGACGGAGTGATAATTAGTCGCCCCATACTGGGCTTCTGAGGAATTCATCGAGTGCGAACTCAAATTTGATTTCGCTATGTTCTGAAGTAGTCAAAGAGCAGTTTCATGTAGTCATTACATCCACAAAGGCACAATGATTGCGTTACCCAATACGGCTCGCATCAACGGAAATAGGCTCGGGGCGACCATTGACGCGTCTGCTGAAATCGGCAAAGGGCGGCCGGGAGGGTTAGCCTGCCTTACCGTGCAAGACTCTCATGCATGACAATGACGGCAAGTACTCCAAGCCGTTTCTTGAATCATTCAAAAGTGCCAAAACCAAAACTCATCGCACGGCGATTCGATCACCGAACACAGTTGCCTTCGTGGAACGTGTCGTACAAACGATTCAGCAAGAATGCCTGGACCATTTTGTGGTATTCGGGTACCCGCACATGGACGTCCTTTGCTGGGAATTCAAGGAACATTATCACTTTGAACGATCGCATCAGGGACTCGATAAGGTCTTATCGTGAAGCCACCCAGCAAGAATCGCAGGACATGTGCGTCCGGTAAAAACCGATTGAGCGACATTCGATGTGAAGAGCGACTCGGCGGGCTGCTAAAAAGTTACAGTCGGGTCGCTGCCTAATTCTTTCAGCGACGCTTCTCGAAGCATTGCAATCCAACGCTGCGCGGAACGTGCGCGCCGTTAACGTGGTCACCGATCCATTTTTGCCAAACCGGCCAACCGAATACCGTTGGTCTCGCAGCCATCTTTAACGAGTGGCGAAAATTGAGGTCAAAAGATCGACGATTCTACTTGAACTTAGTTTTTGCACAGGGCGGTAAGAAAACTTTGATTCCCTGTGATTATCTGTATTTTCAACTCATGGCCACGGCAGCGCAGTGACCCTGAAAATTGTAAAGGCAAATTTGATGCGCGAAGACCGGGACTTTTTTGTTCGGTTCATAGCACCGCTCCGGCTTCGGCCATCCAGATCAATCGGTTTCGGTCGAGCTTTCCCTGGGTGGTTATCGGCCATTGTTCAATCGGGACGCAGTTCACGGGCACTGCCAACAATTCAAGCCGTTCGGTGGCCCATTTCTTGAGTGCATCTTCACCCGGGTCATTTGCTCCGAGTTTCAGTTGATAGAATGCGAATGGCAACTGACCGTACACCGCATCGGAAATGCCTACAACGGCGGCACGTTCTATGCCGGGAAAGGCAACCAGGACCTCCTCCACCATCGCGGGAGAAACCTTGAAGGCACCCCGGGCAATCATCTCCTTCACACGACCGACGAACCACATATAGCCATCATCATCCGCCCATGCCAGGTCACCAGTATCCAGCCAGCCTTCTCGCACAGCACGATGTGTCATGAGAGTTTCATTCCAGTAACCAACCATCATGTCCGAAGTTCGTACGACCATTCGTCCTGTTTTTCCCGGTTCAGTGTCGATTCCCTCCTCGTTGACAATTCTCACAGCGACACCACGCATGGCGAGACCGATCGAACCGATCTTGACAGGCCCCTGATATGGATTGATGGCGTAAAAACCAGTCTCAGTCATTCCGCACATTTCCAGCAACGGCTTTCCGACAGCCCTGGACATCCGCTGATGCAGACTCGCAGGAGCCTTGTCCCCTCCCAC
>CAITIF010000676.1 GCA_903892365.1 uncultured Pirellula sp.
ATCGTTTCAGTCGACAGCTGCTTTTACTTTCCGAAGCTCCTGAGTTGGTTTCGCCCGATGGAACGTATGCTAGCCAAGTTCCCGCTGGGAGCTCAGTATATGATCTTGGCCCGCAAGCCCTAACGCAAGGCTGCCCGCCCAACCCGAACGGTGCCACCCACCGCCCAACCCGAACGGTGCCACCCACTGTTTATTTCCCCCTCACCGGCGGTAGCAGCGCGATTCTATGCTCAATCAAGAAGTGAGATTGCAGATAGGGCATGCACCGAAAGCACGCTCGGCGTCGCGAGGGCGTAGGCGGGGGCGCTTTGGCAGCGCAAATGGGGGGACATCATCGACCGTCAAGAGGAATGCAAGAACCATCAAGATGATGAGTCTACCAATGAAAAACCAGCCATTTTGCAGGCTGGTGATGGTTGCGAGAATGTTGCTGATGGAGCAACAAGTGGACGATATTGGACTCGAACCAACGACCCCCACGATGTCAACGTGGTGCTCTAACCAACTGAGCTAACCGTCCGGGTTGCTTGCGATTGTCGTGAATGAGCCTGGAGTGTCAAGTTCATTTGGGGCCCGCATCCAACCTTCCTTTGGTTGTCGAATCCGAGACTGCCGGTTATGCTGCTGGCTCCACTGGTTTTCTGTGTTCTTGACTCAAGCCTTGCAGCAATCGATTCTGATCATGTCCAACCCTAGTCAACGTGTCGTTATCACCGGGCTCGGAGTGGTTTGCCCTCTCGGACGTGAATTAGACGCCCTTTGGAACAATCTCACCGGCCTCCGCAGCGGTGTCTCCACGCTGGACTGCCTGCCAGAAAACGGGTTAGACCTGCGTTTTGGCGGACAATCCAAATGCTTCACCGGCGATATCGAGAACTTTGGCCCTCTCGAAAAAACGCTGCAGCGAGCCATCAAAAAGAACCAAAAAGTCATGTGCCGCGAGATCGAAATGGGGGTCGCGGCTTGCCAAATGGCACTCGCTCACTGCGGCCTGGCCGATCCAGCTTCGCGTAACCCCGAACGAACCGGGATCGTTTACGGCAGCGATTACATTCTGACTCGGCCGGAAGAGTTTGCAGATGGGGTCACCGCCTGCTTTAATGCCGATAAACAGTTTCAAATTGCCCGTTGGCCCACCGAGGGACGAGCCAAAGTCAATCCATTGTGGCTTTTGAAGTATCTGCCCAACATGCCCGCTAGCCACGTTGCTATTTACAATGATTTAAGAGGGCCAAGCAATTCCGTCACCATTCGCGAGGCAAGCAGTGCCGCCTCCATTACCGAAGCGGTTGCGACCATCCGTCGCGGCGTGGCCGACGTCATGTTGGCTGGTGCAACCGGTTCGAAACTGGAGCCCCTCAAGGCATTGCACTTTACCATTGCAGATTCTTTGGCTAAAGATCGAGCCAACCCGTCCGAAATGAGCCGTCCATTCAGCTCCGATCGCGATGGTTCGGTCTTAGGGGAAGGGGCCGGGGCACTGGTTTTGGAATCCCTGGAACACGCGATTGCCCGAGGGGCCAAAATTTGGGGAGAAATTGTTGGAGGGGTCGGGTCTGCAGTCGGACCCACTTTCCAAGGGGAAAAACGTGATTTTGTACGTATTGCAACCGCCAATGTCCTATCCGGCTTGATTCAGAAAGGTCGCGAACACGGGCTGAAATTCCAGCCCGATGATTGGCATATCCACGCCTGTGGCAAAAGCGAAGTGCTTGGCGATCGGTCGGAAGCGGCCGGTATTTCGGATGCATTGGGGGGTACCAAGGCGTCCGTAACGGCTGCCAAGAGCTATTTTGGCAATTTGGGGGCCGGAAGCGCGGCTGTCGAAATCGTCGCGAGCTGCCTAGCCATGGATCAACAAAAACTGTTCCCGGTCCTAAATTGCTCTAGTTTGGACCCTGAATGTCCGATCCAGGTTGCAACCGAAGGTAATAATGCCCAGCCAGGAAATGCATTTGTCAGCCTTTCCTACTCCGCTCAGGGGCAAGCTTGCGGAGTCTTGGTTCAGCGAGTGCTTTCGGCTTGACAGGTCATGCGGAAGCTCGTAACCTCTTGGTCCTTCAAAAAACCTGTGTCACCCTTATTGATTTAGTTTGAGTCCGAAAAATGGCAGTTCCAAAGCGACGTCACTCCAACTCACGATCTGGCAAGCGTCGAGCCCACCATGCCAAGAAGCCCCGTCAGCTTCACGTGTGCCCGAAGTGCAGCACCGTCACACCAACGCACACCGTTTGCCCTAAGTGCGGCCATTACATGGGTCGTGTCGTCGTCCAAATGGGCGAAGAGTAGGCGAACAAGCTAGATCCTTTGAGGGGAATTTCGGAGAATGTGTTGAAGTTCTTCTGGGGTGCCCTTCAGGTGAAGCTGTTGACGCAAGCTGCGATTTTTTTCTCCGAGGTGTTCGTCTGTAGCCTCGTTTGATCCATGATTTGCCTCCCATAGAAGTTCTAGGTAGATAGGGGAATTCTGCAAAATGCCGAAGGTCGCTTTGCTTTTCCCTGGACAGGGAGCTCAATTTCTAGGAATGGGCAAAGGGCTGTCCGATCGCAGTTCGGCCGCTCGCGAGCTCTTTCAAAGAGCTTCATCGATTTTGGGTTATGATTTGGCAAAATTGTGTGCCGAGGGCCCAGAGTCGGATTTACACCTGACCAATTTCAGTCAACCTGCGTTGTTTGTGCATTCGATGGCGGCGCTCACTGATTTTCTTGACCAGCGAGACGGGTTGCTCGATTCAGTCGTCGCTGTTGCCGGGCTCAGTCTGGGCGAATACAGCGCATTGTGCTGTGCAGGCGCTATCAGTTTTGACGATGGAGTGCGACTGGTGCAACAACGAGGAGCAGCCATGCAAGAGGCTGCTTTGGCGATCCCAAGCGGCATGGCAAGCGTGCTTGGTCTGAGCCGCGAACAAGTGGATGCCGTTTGCGATGCTGCTCGTTTGCCTGGCGAGATCCTTCAAGTGGCGAACCTTTTGTGCCCAGGGAACATCGCAATATCCGGACATGCTGCTTCTCTCGATGCCGCAGAAGCGAAGGCGACCGAGGCGGGGGCTTCGCGATTTATTCGACTGAGTGTCGCTGGCGCTTTTCATACCGACATCATGCAGCCTGCCGTAGAACGACTGCAAAACGCACTGAGCTCTACCCATTTCAACAGCCCACGTTTCCCGCTTTATGCGAACGTTGATGCCCAACCGCACACGCTCGCTGCGGATTTTCCTCCCTTGTTGACGAAACAAGTTGTTTCGCCGGTGTTGTGGGAGCGAACTCTCGGCCAGTTGCTCGCTTCTGGGGTCGATCAATTTTATGAAATCGGTGCGGGACGCGTCTTGGCGGGTACGCTGAAGCGAGTGGACCGAAAAGCGGCCTGCGAGTGTTTTGGTGATTAAGTTTCTTTGATTCCGAAAGCAATTATGACTGAGAATACCTTTGGTTTATCTGCGAATCTCACCGGCCAGGTGGCTCTTGTCACGGGCGCTTCGCAGGGGCTTGGCCAAGCTGTTGCAATTCGACTTGGCTTGAATGGTGCTAAAGTTTTGTGCGTCGCTCGAAACGCCGACAAGCTCGCTGACACGGTCGGACAGATTCAAGCAGCCGGCGGAGAAGCGATTGCAATCGCGTGCGACGTCACTGACCGGCCTTCGATCGAAAAGCTGTTCGAAGAAGTAGAAACCGTTCACAAGCGGCTCGATATTTTGGTGAACAATGCGGGTATCACCCGGGACACTCTGTTGCCACGCATGACTGATTTGCAATGGGATGAAATCATCGCTGCGAACTTGACCAGCTGCTTTCTTTTCTGCCGAGCTGCAACGCGAGTCATGATGGGGCAGCGATATGGTCGTATCGTGAACATGTCCAGTGTGTCAGGGCTTATTGGAAATCCCGGGCAAACTAACTACTCCGCGACAAAAGCGGGCATGATCGGTTTTACCAGATCCCTTGCTAAGGAAATGGCCAAGAGAAAAATTACGGTAAACGCGGTGGCACCGGGGTTCATTGAAAGCGATATGACTCGGGCCTTGGGTGACGTGGTGACCGATGAAGTCAAGAAGCGAATCCCTGCAAACAGGCTAGGGACTGCTGATGACGTTGCAGCTTGTGTTCTGTTCTTGGCGAGCCCGGCTGCTAGCTACGTTACCGGCCAAGTGATCACCGTTGACGGTGGAATGACAGGCTAGTCGACGAACGGGCCAGGCTTCTAGCGGGCTTGATCTAGCGGGCTTAATGGAGCTCAATCCTAGATCACCCCCAATTGATTGAGTCTTCCAAAACCGAAACCTGGATTGAGCAACGACCATGCAACCGTTGAAAAGAACAGAATGTGTTTCCGTCGGATCACATGTTTGCGGGGACCTTGGCTCGTTGTTACTGATAGCCGGTCCGTGCGTTATCGAGTCGGCTGACTTATGCCTGTCGATTGCGCAACGGGTTGCCGATATTTGTGCCAAGCTTGGCGTGAATTATGTCTTCAAGGCAAGTTTTGATAAAGCAAATCGGACCAGTGCCGGAAGCTATCGCGGACCGGGAGTCGACGAAGGCTTGCAAGTGCTAGAGCAAGTGAAAAAGAAAGTCGGGTGCCCGGTAACCACCGATGTACATCTTCCGGAGCAAGCAATTGTGGTGGCCGAGGTCTGCGATCTGCTTCAGATCCCTGCCTTTTTGGCCAGACAAACGGATCTTTTGGTGGCGTGCGCCAGCACCGGAAAGCCGCTGAATGTGAAGAAGGGGCAATTTATGGCTCCTTCTGACATGAAGTACGTCGTTGAAAAGGTCGCGTCGGCAGGCAAGGGTGGATTGATGTTGTGTGAACGCGGCACTTTTTTTGGCTACGGCCGGCTGGTTAACGATATGACCGGGCTTCCCGCTATGCGCGGTCTTGGTGTCCCAGTCATTTTCGATGCCACTCATTCTGTGCAGCAACCTGGCGGGCTCGGGGGGGCAACCGGCGGAAATCGATCCATGGTGGAACCGCTTGCTCGTGCGGCTGCCGCTGTAGGCATCGATGGGGTCTTTTTCGAAACTCATCCAAATCCAGATCAGAGTCCCAGCGATGGGCCAAATATGGTGCCTCTGGATCAATTCGAACAAGTTTTAACGCGGGTAGTAACGATCTGGCGAACCGTAGCCAAAATGGATGCGTAGCCGAACTAGCGGCGTTTCGTTTCTGGTTTTGGAAAGTTGTTGTTAGAATTCGGTTATGCAATCATCATCCACGCCGCTTCAAAACTTGTTAGGCCATAACTTGTTCGTTTGTACATCGATTTCCCAGAAGATTCGCGCGTTTGCGATTCTAGCCATGGCTGCCGCATTAGGTTTACCCGTGGGCTGCACCGATGGCAGCGCGAAGCGTTTGGAGTCATTCCAAACGAGCCAGGCGGCTGGCAAAGAAAAGCGTGATTCGATCAAGGAAGCTTTTCGCTATCTGCCGCAGTTGATTCGGTTGGATCGTTCGGCTGCCCTGCGGGAAATTCAGTACCAGATGAACACCTGGTCCAAGAGCGTAAAAGCATCGGACTCCTGGAAAGCTCCGGAAATGCTACAAACCGTTCCCGTTGACCTCCGAACTTTGGATTTGGCCAAGCGTTTGGACAAACTAGAGTTCGGCGAACCGGAATGCGAGTACCTGTTGCAGTGCCAAATGCTTACCAAGCTAAGCAAGTGGGTTCTGGATCGCCCCTACCGCGACCGTCTCTTCCGCCCATGGCTTCAAAAGCAAAAGGAAACATTCAGTGCGGACGATTGGAACCAGCTCGAGATTACTCTGAAGCTTTTTGATTGGACGGTTTGCAATGTCGGCGTGGACGGACAGCCCAATGACGTTGAGAAGTTGGTTAGTTATCCAGAATCACCACTGAGCGATACGGCTCCGGTCTACCGCCAGTTGCCTTGGCAAACATTGATGTTTGCAAGAGGAGACGTTTGGCAAAGAGCTCGCGTTTTCACTCAGCTTGCTTTTGCGAATGGTGTTGATTGCGTCGTCCTTGCATTGCCCAGCGAGTCGGGGGCAACCGAAAACGCATCGTTGCGATTGTGGTGCATAGGTGTTCCTATTGGGAAGAGCATTTATTTGTTCGAGCCGAATTGGGGACTTCCTATTCCCAGTCAAACGGACGATGGAATTGCAACGCTTCAAGAGGCGCGAGAAAACCCGAATGTTCTTCGTCGCGCCAAGATTCCCGGATTCTTCGAATACCCCGTCGAGCAGAAGGATCTGGGGGCGATCGTCGCCCTCATGGATCTTGAGCCCTTTGCAACAAGCCAGTCGATGCACATCCTGGAAAAGTCTTTAACCGGAAACAATCGTTTGCGCATTGCTTCGAATTCTGACACTTTCGAAGAGCGTTTAAAATCCATCGATCCGAAGCTTGCTGTTCGTCATTGGAATGCGCCTTGGTTGGCTCATGCATACAACCTTTCGCTTCGTTCTCGGCTCGACGAACAGTCACCTTTTTCGATGACTTATGTTGGGAACTACGGGGCCTACATTTCGGACACGCCGATCTCTCAAGCTCGAAATTTGCATTTGCTTGGCAATTTTAACACCAGCATCGAAGCTTCCGGGGCTTTGAAATCGTACAT
>CAITIF010000677.1 GCA_903892365.1 uncultured Pirellula sp.
CACGCGGCACGATAGCTGATCCAGGACAGTACAAACCGTACTGCTACAAATATGCTCTTGATAGATATCTAGCTTCTGAGCTAGCCACTGTTCACCAATGCTCCACATGGCGGGTATCAAAGTATTCTCCAGCACATACGACAACTGTCCCGGCGATTCCATCTGATCAAAAATGGTCGAGATGATTCCTTCGACGTCGCGGTCTAACAGCTGGTTGACCATCTCTCGTGTGCCATCCACTTCCGACCTATCCATCGAGACAAACTTCTTACGGGAACCACCCCAAAGAAGACTGTATGCTAAATCCAAATCTGCACGGCTAATTCGCCGATGGCCGCCTGTTGTCCTGTTGAGCGGAAGCGCATACTTCTCACAAACCCGCTTGAAGGTAGACGAGCTTACGCCCAGATATTGCGCAGCTTCTTTCACTGAAATCATTTGATTCATTACCTACCTCGACCACAGAATTGCATCGACATCGTATCTCTATCCATCGTGATTGGACTTTCGCTCGCGGTATACATTCCTATTCGGCCGATCTCCAATCGGCAAACACACGGTTTCGCAGTGTTCTACAGCAAACGCATTAAGGAAAACCTGTACACGAGTCGTACCATCGGCACATCTAACACAACGAGTCGACGACGAGGCGTGGACAGTTTGATCGAATTGGCTTTTCGAGGGACGCGTCAAAACGATCAATTTTCATGTTTCATCTGGGTCGAGACCAATCAAAACCTTCTGGCGATGTATTCGAACGTTATTTCATTCGTGGGCGGATGTTCACCTCAATTGCAACATGTTCTGATTTTTTGATTGGGAAAAACCTTCGTTGGATTTTATGTAGCCAAGTCTTTCACGTGGTCGCTCGTTTATCAGATTTTCGATTTGCTGAATGCGTTGATGGCCTACCTCCGCAAAGTTTGTTCGCTTCGTTACAAACTTCCGGATTGGCCCGATTGTACTTTCGTTTGTTTCTTGCTCCCAAGGATGACTTTGTCTTGAAAACGATACAACTTCTGGCATACAGGCTTCCAGTTGTACGTTTTGCGCAAACTCTTGGCCGTTATCGACAGTCATCGTTCGACGCATGGCTTTTGGAAAGTCCGTTAACCGTTCTCGCATCTTTCCAAAGACAGTTATGGATTTCAGGCTCGATACCTTATTGAGCTGGAGGAATCCGCCACGACGGTCCGTACCCCATACAAGGACGCTTCGCTTGCCAGGCCTAACGATCGTATCGCCTTTCCCAATTGTCACACCTAATTCTTGCCTTTGCGGCAGCGGGACGTCCTGTAATCGAGACGGTAAAAGGCAGCTGCACCCTTCGATCGTTTTCGGGCCGTCGCTTACCCGGTCAACGAAGAAACGTTTCCTAATGTTTTCTTCAAGGAGACTAACGAATCCGCCTTTGAATCGTCATGCGAGAAACTCGATTCTTATGCGTTAGGACATTAAGCTTCATCCGACCGGCAACTTGTTTTGGAGACCAGTAGTTGGTAGTGCCTGTCCCTAAACGTTGGCTGATTTCAGGGATATCCATTTTTCTCGTCAAGGCTCCATTGGTTCGACGCTTTTCCGATTGTTGCTGGACTTGAACGGTAGAACATTCTTGATTGCAAGGATGTTTGGTTCGTTCTCGAAGGATCGTAGACCAAGATCTACCTAAGGCGGCAGTACTTCTGCGACGGACACCTTGGAAAACACCAACTTAAATATCTTTTCTCGTTCCTGGAATGCAGCTGACGAGGCATCGTTGAGACGCCGGTTGAATGAACTTGTGATAAAGACATTGAAACATCTCAACGATGCTTTTACTTCTACCAATTCTTTATAACTGCTCCTCGTCGCGGATGTAAGGTTGTTGCATATGAGCTGAATATCCGCATGATGTGCAAGTTGACTTAGCGAAGCGCCGAAGCAACGATGGAGGCGTTTACCAAGGGTGCGTCAGATTATGCAACGAGACCTTCTAACGAATGTCGGTACCGTTTCGGCAGCCATCGAGACGTTTATGAACGAAGTCGTGCCCAAGATCAAACATTTTAGCAACTGGACAAACAAAACCTCGGCTCCCTGATCATCTTGGAATCCGGGAATGTAACTTAACAATCGTCCAAGCCCAACCAAGCTATTGACATCTTGAAAGCCAAGTCGAGCTGAGACCGTGGTGATTGGGGGGCCACCGGCGGACCAAAGACACTGTCTGAAGTTCTATCTAAGATCCCTGCGATCTCGCCTGTTCCTATTTTGATCATCAAGCACATGTCGCTGAACTGTTTGGAGCTAATGTCCTATCTGTGGTGATGACGGGTATTAGGCATGATAGACAGCGCCGATGCGAGGCTTTTCGCTAGACTGTCGGATGAGTCCTTGTTCAAGATGAGGCTACCTCCATGGTCTGAGGGATGCCCAGCGCATTGGCCAATGCCGGTCTGGTTCACAGAATCCTACCACTATCCAAAATCGCAGACCATATCTTGTCCCAAACCCAACCGAGCAAGGCTGGCAATCGACCAGCGCTGGCCACGGCTTAAAAATAGCAATCCGATCGGGATGAGACTACATTGTTCGCAAGGAAATCGTCTTCGGCCAAATTTGTTTTTCTTTGAATCTTCATTGTTTGGTAACCATTTCTGAACGAAAGAACAAGGCTGCTGCCCTAACATTCGAATCTTAATGCAAGTGCCGACAGCTCTTTTTGTCAGGTTGGATACGATTCGAAACGTTCATGGAAATGCGAGCTTGAGATGAGACTAGATCGAAGATTGTTTTTGGGCGGGACGATGGGGCTTGCCGCTCTTGGAACCGGTTTGAACCTACCCAATTTCGCGAAGGGTGCGGACACCTCGAACCCTGATTCCGACCAATTTGCACCCGATACATTGTTTTTAACCTGGTCCAAGGACCCGACCACCACCATGACGATCCAATGGGTCGGTGGCGAAACCATGAGCGACATGTCGATTCAGTTTTCGCTGTTGGATGGGCAAGATGCCAAGTCCGCCAAGACCATAACTAAGCCATACTTGAACACGGACTTGAAGGTTTTCCGGTGTCAGCTCGAAGGGCTAACGCCTGGTACGGAATATCAATTTCGCATCGGTAAGTCGTTTCCGAGTTATCGTTTTCGTACGATGCCA
>CAITIF010000678.1 GCA_903892365.1 uncultured Pirellula sp.
GCCATGTAGATACGCGAATCGATCTCGGCTGGTAATGACTTGCCAATTCCGCTTTGGTCAGCCGATACACGCTTATTCTCAGATGGAAGTTCATCGTTCATTTGTTCAATCTTCTAACGCTTTCTAAAACTTTTTCGAACCCCACCAAGTAGTTCTCCATGAGAACATCCTTGAGCTCCCCCATTCTCTTGAATCCGGACGAAGAAATCACCTTTTTTGACGACATCCAGTCCGAAGCATACGTATCCCATCGCCAGACTTCGATCGATTCGGATTCTGTTTTCCTAAGCAGCCTCGAAGTCTAGCGACTCAGGCTACGGAAGTTGCTATGAATTTTCAAGAAGAAACTGCACCGATCTCGACGCTCATATCACGGGAATCGGACTGACTGGGCTTATTCGGACGATTCGTCATCTGTGTCGTCCTTTATCTGCAGGCCATTGAAAAACCACTCTCATCTTAGCCGATTGAAATGTCGCTGTCGTGCCCTCTCGCAGACAGTAAAAGCGACATTTCTTCGACTAGAGGATTCCGCCATGCCGAAATTGCGTCGGGGTTCGATGGAACGGAGACGGCCTAACAGCACAATTAAGAAACGTTACCGTTCGGAATCTGTTCAGTCTGGCTTCCGGTTATCGGTCAAACTCGTTTTCCGGGACTGCCAGCAGACCAAGGAGCATGTAGATGGATCAGACATTCGCGCTATCCCCCCCACTGTACCAAGCGAACCGTGCCGTCCGCGTCGCCACCAATCACTCAGAAACGAAATCTCGAATCGCGCAGCAACGTATCCGTAGAAGCAGCCACGCAGAAGTTCGCGGCGTTCGGTGCGAAGTTCGAAACGGAATTTTGTACCTGAGAGGCACAGTGACGTCCTTCTATTTGAAGCAACTGTCACAGGAGGCCGTCCGCACTCTCGAAGGCATTGCTGCGATTTCAAACGATGTGGAAGTTATCGGCTTTTTTCAACGTTACGGGAGCGGGACGCTGTTAAACTCCTTCACCACTCCCCCCGTTTCCGTGTTGTAGTAACGAAGACGACCATCGTAGCCTCCAGCGGCAACTTGCTTTCCATCGGCCGTGAATGCAAGTGCGAAGATGGGCCCACGGCCACCTTGGATCTGGGCGACCCGTTGCCCGCTATCTGCTTTAAAGATTCTTACTTCCCCGCTCAATGCGCTGCAAGCGACGTGGATGCCATCGGGACTAAAGGCGATGGATTGGATTGGCGAAGCCATGTGTTCGAACTCTCTAACGAAGCTTTCTTCCTTGTTGTCTCCCTCGGACAATCTTCCGCCGCGTGGCTCCATTTTGAACAAGCGGATCTTTCCCTCAGCACCGCCCGTTGCCACGAGATTTTCAATGGGATGTCGTGTCAAGCAGATCAGCGGATCGCGTGACATATTGACGTCATCGATCAGATGTCCAGTGGTTATATCAATCAGCTTCGCCGCTTTATCACGGCTCACAGTGACGAGTCGAAGGCCATCGTTCGTGAAGGCTGTCCCGAACACCCAGTCGAGATGGTTGTCGCATCTCATAACCTCGAGGCCGTCTGCAATGTTGAATACTCGTACCAGCTTATCTGCGCAACCGACCGCGACCTGTTGATTGCTGGGGGAGATTGCAACTCCATAGAATGCATCGTTTGATTCCTTGATCGAACGGATAAGCTCTCGTCGCCGCGTGTCCCAGATTTGTATCTCGCCAAATTCAGAGACGGCACCGCCGCATGCGACGAGAAATGTTCCAGCTGTCGAAAATGTGACTGACTCCAAACGAGGGGAATCGCCCGCTAATCGCGAGACAACGCCGGAACCATCCGCGTGATGCAACAGAATTTCATGTCGTCCTGGTACTGCGAGGAGTGATCCATCTGGAGAAAACGCCAAGGAATTGACCGATGGAAGAGAGCGGTAGGTTGTTGGTTCGGCAGGTCGTCGCGTGCCAGTGTCACTGGCTGCATCTTCAATCGCACCTTGGGTGATCCAACGCTTGATCAGATCAATCTCGCGAGGCAGCAGTGGTTCGCTCTCTTTCGGCATCTCCGGTTCGTCGCCGCAGATAGTCTCGAACAGTCGGCTAGCGAGCGCATCCCCGGACCTAATCACTTGACCTTCATCACCTCCTTGGAGCATTGCTGCGTGCGTCGTAAGATCCAGCCCCCCTTTGGATTTGCCGGGCTTGTGACAGGCCACGCAGTTTGTTCTAAGAATCGGGAGCACCTCGCGATGAAAGGAAACAATGTCTTCCTTTGCTTTGCTCGAAGCGCACAACATGGAATATAACAGAAGTATCAAAGTGCGAGGAGGCAAACGACTCACTTTACTTCCTCCACGGTTAGCAGATAGCTGTTCCACTCGCCGCCGATGTCGTGTGCACTGCTAACGCAAAGGTAGATCAAGCCATCGGTGGTTGGCTTCAGCATCAAGATTGGGTCGCGTGA
>CAITIF010000679.1 GCA_903892365.1 uncultured Pirellula sp.
GGAACTTAAGACTTCTGGCGTTAGCCAAATGGCACTCACTTTGTAGTTTGCGCAAGCAAATTACTGAGCCGCGGGCGCTAGCCGCGTTACGGTTTCCCTACCAAATACGGTTATCGCGGCTGGCGCCCGCGGCTCATTTCGAACAAAGTGAGTGCCATTGGACACTAGCCACAAGTGACCAGGCTAAGATTCCGCAGTCTTCCGTTGGTAATTTGCGACCGCGGCGGTCAATCCGATTTCGATCCGTTGTTTTAAGGACGCAAAGTACTGAGCGGCCGCGTCCAAACCGGCTGTTCTCGCATAGTGCGTTAACGGATCAATCAGCCATTGTTCGGTGGGAGTTAATTGCGGCGTGAGCGTTCCAGCTTGAAGTTGTGCATCGATCCACTTGAGGCTGGATGGGTAGTGATCGCCGGAAACCAATGCGACCTGCAGTGTCTTGTTGTGAAGGCTGTCCAGGTCTTCATCGTCGCGATAAGCTCGCACGGCTCGCCCGATGGAAAACAGATGGCCTGAGAGTTCACGAAGCTCTCGGTCACTGGACTTCGCGTAAATCTCCTTGATGCATAACAATCGAAACGTACCATCCTCATCGATGGCATGAAGCTGCCCCAGCAGGTTGCTCCAAAGGTTTACCAGCGCCTTATCGAACTCCACTCGAATCGGTGGAGCGGATTCTGCATTCTCGAACCAACCGCCTAAGCTTTGAAGTAATTGTTGGCATTGACGTCGTTGCGTGGCGTCGCCACCGGCAAGCGTCGTACGGCCTGGCGGTCCTGCATGAAAAACAGCATTTGCACCGGAACCCTCGCGATGCCCTGTTTGAATCGTAACACCTCGCATGAGCTTGCCCACAATCTGCCCCATCGACTGGCTCCAAAGATCGGGCAGCCTTCCGTAAAGCATCGATTCTTCTAGCAATTCCACCAGAAAGCGCCGAACCCGCTCGTGGTAGATTCCGTTGCTGCTCAATACCAGGAACGGCAATTTTCCGACCGCGGATTCAAGGTCGGATTGCGCATACAGCAGTTCTAGTAGCTTGACATAATCGCCCATCACGGGCAGCAGCTGATCAGGTTGAGTGCAAACGATCAGAACATCCGGGCGCCAACCTGCCGCGGCGCAGGTGAGTAAATCAGGGCGGCAGACCGTCGAGGCTTGGATGGAGTGGGACTTGCCCCCCGATGAAATCGTCAACTCGCCTTTTTGAGCCAACGCAGACGAGTTCGCCGATCCACGCCGGCTAACAAACTGGACTCGATCTTGGTTGTTGGTGCAACCTTGAGTCAGATGGTAATAGAATGCTGCCCCTAAAGCACCAACGGGCAATATTCCAACAGTTGATAGGGGCGTGACTGAAATCAATGAATATCACCCAATGCTACGAGAACCTCTTTTGCTGCGCGTGGATTTGCCGTCTTCACGATCAAACGTCCACGATTGCCGACAGGGGCCGTAGAGGAATACGCATATTCAATGTTGATGTCCGCCGCCGCCAGCGTCTCACCAATCAGAGCCAGAGTTCCTAAGCTATCGGACATCTCGATCACCAAGACCTCCACTTCCACAACAGGCAGCCCAGCATTCTGGAGAGCTGCCCTGGCAGCCGTGGGGTCACCGGTGATCAGCCGAACCATCGCCTGTTCCACGTTATCGATCACGCTGAACGCGCTGATGTGAATCTTCTGCTCTGCCAGTAACCGACCTATCTGACCCAGCCGCCCAGGCTGGTTCTCGATCGCAACGCTGATCTGCCGATTGATGTCGATATCCATACTTTTGAATTCTCTCGCAATGATTGAGTCAGGAGGCGTGAGTTCTCCACAACAAGAAGTCGAATGATAACATATTTTTGGTTGTTCGCCCCAAACGGTCGCTAGTTGGGATTAGCAGACCGTATTCGTAGATAAGGGAACTTACCGCTTGCTGATTCGCATCAGGAATGGCATTCAGGCCAACCCAAGGGCTGGTCCCTATTTCGCAAAAAGCTGATCGAGGACTCGCTGGGTTGCCAGCGCGATTTCGCCCCAATGTGGGTCCAACTTTTTCGTTTGGACGATTTGGTTGAACGTATTGAACATGTTGATTTCTTGAGCTGGTGCGAAACCACTCGCATACTCGTGAACCGCCACACGCTGTGTATGTTCCATCATATGAAAGTCACATGCGGAAGCGACGAACACGGGATTCTCGACATCGAAACTGGATTCGCAGCCAAAATGGGGCAACACAAAATCCTTGACAAAGATATTCCCCTTTGTCCCGCTAACATGCGCCCATTGTTGATTTCCGGTCAGGAAGGAACAGTAGAAGCTCGCTGAAACCCCGTTTGCAAATCGAAGCTCGGCGGAGAACTCCGAAGGAACTTCCCCTTCGCTGGAGGCCCCTTTGGAAGTGTTGATGCATCGGCCGACGACTTCGGTGGGTATTTGCCACCGGTTTGCCCAAAGCAAGAAGCGAACACAATACCAACCCAAGTCACCTAGACAGCCGAACGGCTCAAGATGGCTGTCGACCCGAATGTTCTTTTGCGAAAAATCGTCACCGCCAAGAAA
>CAITIF010000680.1 GCA_903892365.1 uncultured Pirellula sp.
CGACGCGCAGGAACTGGGGGTGGATCTGCTCAGCTTTTCAGCTCATAAATTTTACGGACCGAAAGGTATCGGTGGACTTTTTGTTCGCCAATCTCCGTCCGCGGTTCGGCTATACCCTCAGATTCTCGGTGGAGGGCAGCAAGGGAATCTCAGATCCGGGACACTCAATAGCGTCGGAATCATTGG
This sequence comes from uncultured Pirellula sp., assembly GCA_903892365.1. Taxonomy (GTDB): domain Bacteria; phylum Planctomycetota; class Planctomycetia; order Pirellulales; family Pirellulaceae; genus JBKCUI01. The sequence goes on from CAITIF010000680.1 coordinate 187, forward strand.
TCTTGCAAAAGCACTTGCCGTTTGCCGAGAGCGGATGCACGAAGAAAGTCGCGAGCTGAATCGGCTACGAAATCTCCTTTGGGAGTTATTGAACCAAGAAATATTCGGGTTAAATCGGAATGGTCCCGCCCTGGAGACGAACCTGCTTCCGAACAATTTAAACGTCTGTTTTCCAAAAGTAGACGGGCAATCCCTGATGCTACAAACGCCAGATCTGGCCGTAAGTAGCGGCAGCGCTTGCACGTCCGCAGAACCTCACCCTAGCCACGTATTGTTAGCCCTAGGGCTATCCGAAGACCAATCGAGAGCCAGCTTGCGTTTTGGTCTTGGCAGATTCAACACGGAGGAAGAAATTCATCAAGTCGCAAAGATCCTGGGCCGGGCCCATGCGAGCTTGGTGTCGTTTGCAGCCTAATCCTGTTTTCATTATAGTCGTAGCGGTTCTTGGCTCGGACTTTGTGACGTTCCAACGCAGTTGCTGGCACGGACGGAATTATTCCTCACTGATGCGTGGAATTCTCGTCGCGGCAACTGCTGAAGGATTGTTTGAAACAATACCGCCTTGGATCTAAAGAACTTATCCCCCACTTCGCGAAAGATGTAGAGACCGAATGAGTCTTGCACCCTCCCCAGAAACAATTGTTCAATCTTCGGACACCCCCGCCACCAAACAAGTCCCTGACGTCAACGGCCGGTTCGGTGATTTCGGTGGTCGCTATGTCCCAGAGACACTAACACGAGCCTTGGACGAACTGGTGGTTGAATACCAAAAGGCCCTGCAAGATCCTGATTTCCACGCAGAACTGAACGAACTGCTGCATCGCTTTGTCGGACGACCTTCACCGCTGTACCACGCCAAACGACTCAGCAAGCAACTGGGCGGGGCTCAAATCTGGCTCAAGCGGGAGGATCTGAATCACACGGGCGCCCACAAGATCAACAACACGCTCGGACAAGCATTGCTGACGTTGCGGATGAAGAAGACTCGAGTCATTGCGGAAACCGGGGCAGGCCAGCATGGTGTCGCATCTGCTACCGCCTGCGCTCATTTCGGTCTGCCCTGCGTCGTCTACATGGGGGCCGAAGACGTGCGTCGCCAAAAGCCAAATGTCTTTAGCATGCGATTGATGGGAGCAGAAGTTCGACCAGTTGAAAGTGGCTCCCGAACGCTGAGGGATGCGGTCAACGAGGCGATGAGAGATTGGATGTCCAGCGTCGAACACACTCACTACATTATCGGCTCCGTCATTGGGCCTCATCCTTTCCCTATGATGGTTCGAGATTTCCAAAGTGTGATTGGGCGAGAATGCCGGGAACAATGTCTGAGTACGCTCGGCCGTTTGCCCGATGCCATTGTGGCCTGTGTCGGCGGGGGGAGCAATGCGGCGGGCATGTTCTATCCTTTCGTAGATGATCATTCCGTTAGACTGATCGGCGTTGAAGCGGGCGGCCGAAGTTCGCAAGCGGGTGACCACGCTTCTCCGTTAAGCTACGGCTCACCCGGTGTTTTGCACGGATCCTACAGTTACGTCATGCAAGACGAAGACGGACAAACCAGCGACGTGCATTCCATGTCGGCGGGCTTGGACTATCCGGGCGTCGGGCCAGAGCATAGTTACTGGAAGGATGCGAAGCGAGTCGAGTATACGTCCTGCCGCGACGACGAAGCATTGAACGCTTTTGATTTCCTTGCTAAAAACGAGGGCATCTTAACTGCTTTAGAAACATGCCATGCGGTCGCGAAGGCCACTGAAACCGCCAAGACGATGACTCCGGATCAACATCTTGTTATTTGCTTGTCAGGTCGCGGGGACAAAGACGCTGCCGAATTGGCTCGGCTGCGTGGCCAAGAGTGGTAAAACACCAACACAATCCTTGCCTCAATCTCAAGTACTTAATTCAAGTTTCCAACCCTGACACGAATCTCTCCTGGAACCATCGATGACCGCTATTGACGATCTGTTTGTGCAATTAAAATCGCAAGGCAAAAAGGCCTTCATGCCTTTCATCACCGCTGGCGATCCGAACATGACGTTCACTCGCAAGGTACTGAAGAAGCTGGACGACCTGGGATGCTCGATGGCGGAGATCGGAATTCCCTATAGCGATCCGATTGCGGATGGGCCGGTCATTCAAGCCTCGTACACGCGAGCTCTCGCCGCCAAGATCAAGCTCAAGGATATTTTTTCTCACGTTGCACAAGAGCGACCGAACCTCAGAATGCCTCTTGTTTCGATGGTTAGCTACGCGATCATCCATCGCCATGGGCCGGAACGGTATGTCGACGATGCATTGGAGGCCGGGTTCTCGGGTGCCATCGTTCCGGATTTGTTGGTCGAAGAAAGCGATAAACTTGCGAATATTTGCCGACAAAAGAACTTTAATTTGATCCAATTGGTGACACCGACTACCCCGCGTGAACGAGCGCTCAAGATCGCGGAACAGTCGAGCGGATTTTTGTACTTTGTCAGCGTTACTGGTATCACGGGCGAACGCACTCAATTGCCCCCCGACTTAGTGGATCGCGTCAGTTGGTTGCGTGAGCGAACGCCCCTTCCGATTTGTATTGGCTTCGGCGTGTCGAAACCGGAGCATGTGCGACTTCTGGCCCCTGTTTCGGATGGCTTGATCGTCGGCTCAGCCATTGTTCGTTTGCTAGAACAGGCCGCTCAGTCTGAGTCAGCGGCACTCGACGCCATGGCAACTTTAACTAAGGCCCTACTGGGCGAGCTACCATAAATCGAACCTAGAGCTAGCCAAGTCCAAAACAACCTCAACAAAGCAACGAGGCCCGGTTGCATAAAAAAGCGAAACAGGGCCTTGAGCCCGACGACCGCAAACGGTTTGGCGAGCTATCAAACCTGGCCCCGCTCTCGCTTCCGTCGAGTTCATCTCGGCGGAGCGCACAACTGAAAGCTACCAAAAGCAGGATTTCATCGTGCTCGTGCTCGTGCTCAGCATCGCGGTGCTCGTAATCGTCCTCGTCGCCCTGCCACAGCATTCTCGATTCGATCACGAGCACGAGCACCGTTTCACTGAGCACGAGCA
>CAITIF010000681.1 GCA_903892365.1 uncultured Pirellula sp.
GTTCGGGAAATCGCCTCGCGATTCAACTCGATCCAGATCGCTTCCACCCTTGGGAACCGGACCGGGTCTGCCAGTCAAAGCCACGTGCGTTGCCAGCAAATGATTGTGTTCACGGTGCGCTAACGTTCGGACGATTGCCCATCGATCGGTTTGCTGCGCCAATCGCGGCAAGTGTTCGCAAACCTTGACGCCCGATATTGTCGTACCAATCGTCGAAAATTCGCCTCGAACTTCGGCAGGCGCGTCCGGCTTGGGATCCAATGTGTCAAGCTGACTGGGGCCGCCGCTCAAGAGCACAATCAATACCGACTTGGCCTTTCCGTGACCTGATGAACCATTGACGCTAACGTTGCCCGCTCGAGAGACTTGAAGCGGTAGCGTGCACCCCACGACACCCGTCGTTCCAATGCGCAAGAATCCTCTGCGATCTAAATCATAAGATGGTCTTGGCATCGGTTTAGCTTCCTTGAGATGCGGGTTTAAAAAAGCGAGTCGATCACTTTGCCTGAGGTCACTCGGTGAGGCCGTCCCTCGCGGTCGGCCAAGGTCATTGCCGTTGGAATTCCGAGTGCATGAACAATCGTTGTACCAAAGTCGAGCGGGCTGACTGGATTGGCAATAGGGTAGGCAGCTTTCGAATCGCTTTCGCCATAGATGGCTCCTCCGCGAACGCCCCCACCCGCCATCAAAGCACTGTAACAAAATGGCCAATGTTCTCTACCGGCATTGGCTGCGGTGATTTGTGGCTTACGTCCAAATTCGCCCACCCAAACCACCAAAGTATCTTCCAGCATTCCTCGTTGCTGCAAATCTTCTAGCAATGCGGACAATGCGGTATCCGCAGCAGGAATGAGATCATTCTTCAGTCGATTAAAATTGTCGCCGTGTGTGTCCCAAAAATTGCGACCATCATTGTGCCAATTGACAGTCACCAAGGGAACACCATGCTCCACAAGTCGCCTAGCCATTAGAACCGACTGGCCGTGAATGTTGCGCCCGTACCGATCTCGTGTAGCAACAGATTCGCGAGCCAAATCAAATGCATCGCGGACATTAGCAGACGAAAGCAAATCCATCGCACGCGATTGGTGCGAATGCAAGGCTACAGAATCCTTAGCTAATTCCATCTGCGATCTTTGCCTATCCAACGAACGAAGCAATTCATATCGGGACTGCAATCGAGCTAACGGAATATCATCAGGCAAAGACAGCGACGATGGTTTCCAATCCGGATGATTGGGATCGCCGGTAAGAAGCAACCCATCATGGCCTGAACCTAGCCAACCCCCATGCTGCCCAGGTGCTTCACCCCCGGGAGCTGCGGGATGGAACGCCTTCCATGGAAGCGTCACAAACGAAGGCAATCCCGTTGTGCTAGGCCTGACCTTCGAGACAAGTGCTCCAATGTGAGGCGAGTCCTTTTCGCTGGGAGGCGTTGCATCACTTTTCAATACAGGTGCCAGTTGGCCCGTGACTGCCGCATGCCCGCTCGACAAATGAGCCGGATCGTCGTGTGTCATCGAACGAATGATCGCAAGCTTATCTGTATGGGAAGCCAACTGAGTGAAGTGCTCGCAAAGCTGTAAGCCAGGTACTTTGGTCGAAATCGGTTTGAATGGCCCTCGGACTTCATCGGGAGCGTTGGGCTTCAAGTCAAAAGTATCCAGCTGGCTTGGGCCGCCCCACATGAACAAAAAGATGCAAGCTTTGGCCGGCTTTGTTCGAACCGTACTGCTACCTTCCA
>CAITIF010000682.1 GCA_903892365.1 uncultured Pirellula sp.
CGAAAACACTGAACACACGGAAAGAAAGCTGAGCTTTCTTGAATCCTGAATTCTGGGTGTTCCGTGTATTCCGTGGTGCCAGAATGCTGTTCGCGAAAGTTTTAAGCCGGTGACCAAACGTGTCACCTAGATCGGTTCTTTTATTCATGGACGCTAGCATTGCCTAATGCTAGCATTGAGTCTCGCCGATAACGAGTCTTGTGAATCGCACCATGAATCATCCCCTGAAAACGCTCGATCTGCTAGCTCAGCAGATCCGAGAAATGGAAACCGCCAATCGCCCTTCGGTGGAAAGCATTGGGAGCGGGTGCACGTCCATGGATCGTTGCTTGCCTCATCGCGGGTACGCGTGCGGCAGCATGATTGAACTGGTTCGGACCGCTCCGGGGTCAGGGGTGTCTTCCCTTGCTTTCATGATCGCCAAAAAAGCGATTGAGAAGGGAAAGTATCTGCTGGTGCTGGATTCTCAAAAGCAGCTTTATCCACCGGCGCTCCAATCCTTAGGTATTCCGTTGGAAAGGGTGATTGTGCTTCATCCAGGTAACCACACCGACGCGGTATGGGCCATGGATCAAGGACTTCGATGTTCTGCGGTGGGAGCCGTGATTGCAGAAGTTGGACAATTGGAAGATCGCGTGGCGCGACGACTGCAGCTGGCAACCGAACAGGGCGGAGGACTCGGCATTTTGCTCCGAGACCGATTGGCTTCGCGATCCCATCCAAGTTGGGCGGATATTCAATGGCTTGTGCGAGAATCGCAAGAAAGCTCAGCCTCGGGCTCAGCATCGGTCGACTCACCGCGGGGGCTAGACCTTATGCTAACACGTTGCGTAGGTGGACGCGTCGGGGCTCGACTGACGATCGGCATGGATGCGAACGGAAAATGGGTGGAAGCATCAATCAAGACCAAGGCGAATCATGAACAAGCGAGTACTTTGCGTTTGGCTGCCGAACTGGCCAAGCCAGCGAATCGCCGTCGCGAAGTGGCAGGCTAACCCGAGCGAAGTCGCGCTTCCAATAGGGCCGGTGATCCTTTACGCTCGCGATGCGCGACGCGGGCAAATCGTGGTTGCTGCCAATGCCACCGCTCGCAGACTGGGCATCACGACTCAGATGCCTTTGAGCCAAACAAGCACCCTTTGCCCTGACGCGGAACGTCTCGAACACGATCCACAAGCCGATTTGGAAGCTTTGTGTTCCCTGGCGGAATCGGCTCAATGCTTTAGCCCTATCGTAGGCATCGAAACCATCGACCAGCAAACGTGGGCGGGTAGATCTCTGCATCAACCCCAAGGAATTTTTCTTGATGTAACAGGGATAGCACCGCTGTTTGGCAACGAGATGCTTCTCGCAAATACCGTCCACCAATGGTTCGCAAGCCAAGGTTATCTGGTAGCGATCGGGCTGGCTAGCAGCATGGGGGCAGCGTGGGCGATTGCCAACTACGGATGCCGATCTCAAATTGCAAAGGACTTAGAGTCCTACGAACGCGATAGGCAGGTGCCGCATTCTTACCGAAACACCTCCCTCGTTGACCAGGACGAGCCAATCGGCCCTGCCACTTTTGGTCTACCTGTTGAATCGCTAAGGTTAGACCAAGCGACCGTGACTAAGCTGATGCGATTAGGAATTCGAAAGGTAGGGCAACTGATCGAACTGCCTCGGGCTGGCTTAGTCTCCCGATTCGATGCCAAGATCCTAGAACGTATCGATCAAACCGTTCATGCAAGACAAGAGCCTATCCAATCGCTTCATGATGCTCCATCGCTTGCCATCGAACAAACCTTGGAACACCCAACGCCCATGCGTGAGACCATCGATTCGGTGATCCGAGACCAATTGAGTCAATTGATGAAGGCATTGGACGAAATGGGACATGGCGTAATACGGCTCGTCTGCCGAATCGTCTTGGAGTGCAATTCGATCTCGGTGGAGATGGAAATGAAGCCCATCGATCCACAACCTTCTTCCGAACATCCCAAACAGGACGTGCGTATCTTTCAGATTGGCCTCTATCAACCTTCCAATGATCCGAAACACTTGATGTGGTTGCTAGCTGGCCAATTGGATGCCAACTTAGAAGGGAATCGGCTCAGAAAAGGAATGGGTAATTTCTGGGTAAAATCTATTGGCATTCAAGCAACGCAGACCGCTCCCATCGTGTGGCAGCAAACCAACTTGTTTGAACGAGATGCACTTTCGCATCGAGACACGATCGCGAAACTGATTGATGGTCTCAGTTCTCGCTTGGGTCGAAAGGCCGTGGTGGCTCCATCGCTTCATCGCAATCCGCAACCGGAACTGGCTTTCTCATGGCGTCCACTTACTGGCTGGCGAAAAGATGGGCAAATCCAAGAAACCAAACGCAAGCTTGCGAAGGCCCCCAAACGGAATTTTGCGGATGAGCTAGGCCTCGAACCGTCCTCGAAC
>CAITIF010000683.1 GCA_903892365.1 uncultured Pirellula sp.
CCAGGTCCCGTCAACCAGCTTCCACCCAAATCAACAGCGGTATCAAATCGGCTACCAGCATCGCGACCAGTTGGGTTCGTATCGCCTTCTTGATTAATGACAGATACCGAAGTGCCGGCAGGATTTTGCTCGTTACCAATTCGCAAACGCAAGGCAGCGATCGGAAGGGCAACTGCGTTAGCATCCACGAACAACGCATCAATGTTTCGATTGAATACCAAAGAGGCTCGGTTGAGCGCTGCGTCGTAACTTACCGAAACTGGATTGATAGGCCGAACCCCTGCTGCGTTGGCGGAGTTGCCCGTGTAAACCAACTCATAATAGATTGGCTTTACCGCTTCAACAGGATCCAAATCATCGTCATTAAAAAAGACGTGAATTTGATTACGCAATTGACTCAGCGAACCATTCGATGCGCGAACAACCGGTTGTGGAACTACGGATTGAATGGTCGTACCCAGATCCAAATCAAATCGAATGCTTTGATTGACTCCATTGTTGAACGCCAATCCGTTGACGTTACGAAGGGCAAATGGACCAGTGCCAAGAATGTCGATCAAGTAGGAATCGTCAGGAAGCGTTTCCGCGAATCGAACAATCACTTCGCGATCGGAATCGCCAAAGCCAACATAGGACGGAGTGATCGTTACGTCGTCCCCTGCAAGAAGATTCAGCTGAAGAGGAGTGGCAAAGTTGCCGCCGATCCGAGCAAAGGACGCACCGCTGATCAGACGACCTTGGACGACTAAACGAGCCTCATTGGAGTTATTGATAGCGTCCAACAGCTCTTGGACGGTGGTTGCAAAGCGAGCGTTGCTGTTCACTTCAACACGGATGTTTTGACCATCCACGACAACCGAAGGCGCACCTGGTCCACCGTAATCGCGTGAAGAGATGTCAATCCGAGCCGTGGTACCCGGCCGAGTCGTAATGAACTCAACCTGAAGCGTGGTGGTGCCCGAGTTTAGATTCGAGGAAATACGAGCTGAGTTGGCACCTTGCAAAGTCAAGATTTGATTCACAGGAACGGTGTCGGCAATCACCGTGCTTTCCGATCCACGGAGCCGGCGAACCAAAATCTTTGACGCGACTGCCACGTCTTCACTCATGGCCCGAACCAAGTCCGCTGCAGTGGTCTTACTTCCCGCCAGCACGTTCACTTCGATATTGATCCGATTCCCTTCGACCCTCAAAACAGGCCAGCTCGCCGGCTTTCCTGCAGGGCCGGTCGTTCGTGACGCCTGGGTGAAACGGAGCTCAAGCCCATTGCCCTGCTGCCCTGGTAGCGATGCACTAAAGTCCAGAACGACTTGGCTGTTGGTTCCTAAGTCGGTGCTGAGATAAGCACTTTCCAGAACGCCATCGCCACCCGATCGCTTGAACTGAATGCCAGAAAGCGTGTTTGCATCCAACGCCGTGGTATCGTCAAACCGAAGCACGATTTCGCGCGGACTGGTGTTCAGCACGGTGGCGTTCGCCCCCGTCGCACCAATAGCGATCAAAGATCCTTCGTTAGGCTGCACACCAATCAATTGCGGACCAGCCGCCATCAGGTGCCTAGCTTCCAAAGATTCCAGCAACGAATTGCGAACCCGCAATTGCTTGCGTTTCTTTCCGCGAATGCTTCGAGGATTTTTGCTGGAAAAAGAACCACTTCCGAAACCGACGGTGGTCATCTACGAACCTCATCAGGTGCCAAAAACAAGGACCAATACGTATAGCGACAAAACAGGGAGCCGCAATTTCGAGTCTAATTCGCTCCGCTGACAATGCAACGAATCAACAGCCTTTAGGAGAGACTTCCCTCATTGCAAGTCGTTTTAAGCCCAACACTTGCTCTGAAATCAGCCATACAATCATCAAGGGTGATACAATTCAATGCCTGCTTTGGAGGGGGGGAACCTCAAAAAAGTTCCCCAACTGTCTCTTTCTAAGAATCATTCCGAAGAATACAAAGAAGGGGCATGCCAAAACCCCTTGAAAGTGGGTCGAAGCTGACCCATCCTAAAAAAACCTATTTTTTCCTGCAAAAACCAGACTCATTATGTTTCAGTCGCTTCAAGAAGGTCTCCAGTCCGCGTTTCAATCCTTGCGCGGGAAAGGGAAATTGACCGAAGCAAACATGCGGGAAGGGATGGCCATGGTCGAAAAATCCATGGTCGATGCAGACGTTAATATCGATGTAGTCCGAAAGTTCATGTCGGACGTGACTTCTGCCGCAGAAGGTCGACGAGTTTTATTTTCTCTTCGGCCTCACGAAGAGCTAATTAAGATCGTTTACGAAGAATTGGTCGCCCTGCTCGGACCCGTCGACAACTCGATTCCCATGAAACGAGGCCAGCTGACCAGCATCATGATGTGCGGTCTGCAAGGGGCTGGAAAAACAACAACCTGCGGCAAATTAGCTACGCTTATTAAAGAGCAGAAACTGAAGCCGTTTTTGATCGCAGCTGACTTGCAGCGCCCTGCAGCTATCGAGCAATTGCACGTTCTGGGGCGGCAATTGGGGGTTGGGGTCTTCAGTCAAGTCGGCGCGACAGACCCAGTTGCGGTTTGCCGTGAAGGGCTTGCGCAAGCCAAGGCCAACGGGGCGGATGTCGCCATCTTTGATACGGCCGGTCGACTTGCAATCGACGCAGAGCTCATGGACCAGCTCAAGCAGATCGACAAACACATCGCTCCCCAACAAGTCTACCTAGTAGTGGACGGCATGACGGGCCAAGATGCGGTCAACAGCGCCAAGGCCTTCAATGAAGCCCTTTCGATCGACGGCGTCATCATGACGAAGCTCGACGGGGATGCTCGCGGTGGGGCACTGCTCAGCGTCAAGGCTGCGACGCAGGTTCCCATCAAGTTCATCGGAACCGGCGAGCACATGGACGCCTTGGAACCGTTTCGCCCCGAAGGGATGGCAAGCCGGATCCTAGAAATGGGCGATATCGTCGAAGTCGCCCGCGAAGCACACCGACTGATTGACGACCGCGAACGGAAGCAGCTTGAAGAAAGAATGTCCAAGGGAATTTTCACCCTAGGTGACTTTCGGGACATGATGCAGAAGCTTCGCAAGCCAGGACTCATGACGAAAATGCTGACCCTGATGCCCGGCATGGGGGACTTGTCGAAGATGATGGCCAACGCAGACAGCGAAAAGGAAATGCGTCGACTAACTGGAATCGTCGATTCGATGACTCCCAGCGAACGCAAAAACCCCAAGCTCATCGATCCCTCCAGGAAAAGCCGGATCGCCAAAGGCTGCGGCGTTCAACCGAATCAGGTCAGCGACTTGGTGAAGCAATTTGAAATGCTAGCGCCAATGTTGCAAATGGCAACCAGCGGCAGCATGGGGGACAAAATGAAAATGATGCAACAAATGCAAGGGATGATGGCCAACAACCCCTTCGGCCCCCCTGCCAACATGAAAATCAAAGGCAGCACCGGCAAGCGTCTCACCCCCAAAGAGCGAGAGAAGCTTCAAAAAGAACGGGATCGGCTCCTGAAAAAGAAGAAAAAGGGCTAAGCCAACTTGCCCCCATTGAGCCGCGGGCGCTAGCCGCGACCAAGAGTGTTGATGGAAATTTAGCAAGCGGGCTGACGAGAAGTGCCAAAAAATTTCAAAATACATCTCCACACCGACCTTGGAAGTCGTTATCCTTTCAC